>CAZRXE010000153.1:0-5006 GCA_964603695.1 uncultured Heliomicrobium sp. | reverse complement strand
GCGCGCCCATCACGCCGCCGCCCGGATGCGTGCCCGATCCGCACAAATACAGCCCGCGAATCGGCGTCCGATACTGCGCCCATCCCGCCGCCGGGCGCATGAAGAAGAGTTGATCCAAATCCATTTCGCCATGAAAGATGTTGCCGCCCGTCAGCCCGTATTCGACTTCCATATCAAAAGGCGAAATCACCTGCCGATGCTGAATGATGTCTTTGATGTTCGGCGCATACTCAGCCAGCACATTGATGCAGCGGTCGGCGAATTGATCTTTGGTCGCCTGATCCCAGAAGCCGTCTTTCAAGGTGAAGGGTGCATATTGCGCGAAGATGCACATAATGTGTTTGCCCGGCGGCGCAATGGAATCGTCATAAGCCGACGGAATGGTACATTCCAGCATGGGGCGGTCGGACATTTTGCCTTGCTTGGCGTCTTCCCAGGCGCGATCAATGTAATCCATCGTCGGACAAACGTGCATTGTCGTCAGATGCGGTAAGCTCGGTTCGCACTTTGAAGTGTTCGGAAAAGCCGTGAAGTTCGGCAAGCCATCAAGCGCCAGATTGATTTTGACGGAGCAGCCTTCAACACGGAAGTTTTCGATGGAACGATGAAAATCTTCGTCCAGGTGCTGTTTTTCGACCAGCTTCAAAAAGGTGCGTTTCGGATCGGCGTTGGAAACAACGGCTTTGGCGCGAATCTCTTCGCCGTTCGTCAGCACCACGCCGTAAGCTTTGCCGTCTTTGACCAGCACGCGATCCACTTCGGCATTGGTGCGAATGACAGCGCCTTTGGCTTCCGCCGAGCGGGCCAGAGCCTGACTGATCGCACCCATTCCGCCGCGAATGAATCCCCACAATCCGCGCGCGCCAGCGGCACCGCCCATCACGTGATGCAATAAAATATAAGCGGTTCCCGGCGTCGCCGGCCCGCCGTTTGTGCCAATCACACCGTCCGTAGCCAATGTCGTTTTGATCTCATCTGATTCAAAACGCTCGTCCAGAAAGTCGCGAACGCTCTGAGTCATGATTTTGACCATCTGAACCAGGCCTTCATCACCCAGCTTCAACGCGCGCAATCCCAACTTGCCGAGCTTGGCCAAATCGCTCAGGCGGCGTTGAACAATGTTCGGCGGCGTTTCGAGCAAAATGGATTCCACCCATTCCGCCAGATGCGCCAATTCTTCTTCATACTGATGGTAATACTCCGAATCCCGCCGCGAGAACTTGGCGATTTCAGCCACGGTCTTTTTCATATCCTGCCAGAAAAAAATGTGGCGACCGTCCGGGAAGGCAGTGAAAAAGGAAGGGTCTTTCGGATAAATATGGTAGCCGAATTTTTTCAACTCTAACTCTTCGATGATGCGCGGCTGAAGCAAACTGCACAGGTATGAAAGCGACGACACTTTATAGCCCGGCCACGGCTCCTCGGTGACGCAAGCGCCGCCAAGCAGACTGCGGCGTTCCAGCACTGTGACTTTCAATCCGGCGCGCGCCAGATAGCCAGCCGTAATCAGACCGTTGTGTCCGCCGCCGATAATCAGTACATCAACCGGATCAATCATCCCTATAGATGTCCTTATTTTGCTTTGATTTTCCTCGGAAAAGGAGAATGCAATTATCCACACGCACCCAAGTCCGTAAAGCCCTCAAGCCCTGGCAATATCGAGGCAGGCTTGACAGTTGGAAAAACCAAACTTCTATTGCCTGATTCTGTCAGCACGTGCTATAAAGCGTGCTGCATTGAGCTTTCCTCACAACCGACAAGTATCCCGATATAAAGGACGTAAAGAGAGCTTGATGTTGAACTCCCACAGGAACTCAAAGAATTTAGCCCGATGACAACCTGACCTGTCGCCTTTCGACAGTGTTTATTTCATAAGGTGCTAAATCTATTCACTGGGCTGACCGTAATTTCTAAGCTGGCAGTGGCGGATTTCTTGAAGCAGACAGTTTTACCCTCATCTTGGTGCTGTGTGCGAGGCGGGAAACTAAAGCGCTGCCAATCTCTAAAACCGATCTGGAGTTCTTTCAGATCAACCTTCAAAGGAGAAATTCGACAATGCGAACCTCACGCAGACTTACACACGTTGCGTTAGCGTTGTTTGCGCTCGTTTTGATGTCAGCGGCAGCGCTGGCAGCAGATCCTGGTTTGGTTTATCCGCCGCAGTCGGAAGTTAGCGATCAAAAGGCCGGTTCCTTGCTGATCTACAACTACTACACTTCGGGGGCCACTTCGGGCAACGCTCAAAACACACGCATCAACATCACCAATACCAGCACCTCTTCGGCTGCTTTCGTTCACCTCTACTTCGTTGGAGAAACCTGCTTGATCGCCGACAGCTACATCTGCTTGACGGCGACGCAAACGGCTTCCTTCCTGGCTTCGGACATTGATCCGGGCGTTTCCGGCTACATCGTCGCGGAAGCGGTGGATGCGGTCAACGGATGCCCGGTGGCGTTCAACTGGCTGATCGGTGACGAATACGTCAAATTGACCAGCGGTCACGCGGCCAATCTGGGCGCGGAAGCCTTCTCGGCGTTGTGGCAAGGCCCTGGATCAGGCCCCGGCGGTGCCGGCGCACCGGTTCTGCCCGGTTGCGATGCCAACTCCGTGACGGCGGCTTTGGCCTTCAACGGCACGGTGTTGGGCTATAACCAAGCGCCGCGCGTACTTGCCGGATCGAACGTGCCGAGCCGCGCTGACGGCAACGACACGATCGTGATCGTCAACCGCATCGGCGGCAACCTGGGCATCGGCGCAAACACGCTGGGCACGCTGTTCGGCATCTTCTATGATGACGCCGAAAACAGTCTGAGCTTCAGCTTCTCCGGAAGCTGCCAATTCCGCAGCGTGCTGTCGAATGCGTTCCCGCGCTTGACGCCTCGTTTCGAGACGTTCATTCCGGCGGGTCGCAGCGGCTGGTTCAAGTTCTACAGTCAGTCGCCGACCGACATCGGCATTCTGGGTGCGATGATCAACTACAACGCGAACGCGGGTGCGCAGGCGAACGCCTTCAACGGCGGTCACAACCTGCACAAGCTGACCTTGTCGGCGACTAACACCTACATCGTTCCTGTCTTCCCGCCGAGCTGCTCCTAAGCTTCACGCGGATCAAACAAAAGGCCGGGTTCGCCCGGCCTTTTTCTTTTGCTCTCTTACAACTCGAAAACCCTGTCCACCTTGATTTCCTCCAAAAAGGCCGAATCGTGACTAACAACAATCAAAACGCCGTGGAAGTAATTCAGAGCAGATGTCAACGCCTCAATGCTCGGCAAGTCCAGGTTGTTTGTCGGTTCGTCAAGAATCAGCATCTCCGGCGACTGCTCCCTACTGAGCAAACAAGCCAACCCGGCGCGCATTCGTTCGCCGCCGCTCAGCACGGCAGCCGGCTTCAACGCCTCATCGCGAATAAATAAAAACCGCCCAAGCAGGGTTCGTAATTCCTGATTGGGGCGTGATGGCGCGACGTTTCTCAGGTTTTCCAGCACGGTCAACGAATCATTAAGCACGGAAACTTGCTGATCGAGCAATCCGGTTCGTCCGGTACCGAGTTTGATCGCTCCGCTGGTCGGCAACTTCCTGCCGCAAAGCAAATCAATCAACGTGGATTTTCCGGCACCGTTTGCGCCTTTCAACCAGATGCGTTGAGGGCCGGTAACTTCGAAATTGAGCGACTCCGCCCACAGCGGCCGCTCGGCTTCCGGGTAACGATAGTTGACCTCGTTCAATTCGATCATTCGCTTTTGAGTAGGGACAGCGGAATCGGCTAAGTCAACCGTAATCCGGTTTTCCAACGGCAACATCCCGCGAGCCTCAGCAACATTTTGACTGGCGTCTGCAATTTTTTGCTGGTGGCGGCTTTTCAGTTGCGCCGCGCTGGTTTCCGCCGAACGCTGCAAGTTACCGACAACGATTTTCGGCAAGCCTTTGCCGAAGGAACTTTTGGCGGCGGCTGATTGCCGCTTTTGTTGCCGCTCTCGCACCCGTTGGGCGACCGCACGCACTTGTTTCAATCGTTGTTGCGCGCCCGAAAACGTTTGTTCCGCCGCCAGATGTTCTGCCTCACGCCGTTCGCGGTAAAACTCGTAATTGCCGCCATAGAGCGTCACGCCTTTCGGAGAAAGCGCGGCAATTTGATCCACCAACGAGAGCAGCCGCCGGTCGTGGCTGACCACCACTAACCCCTTTCTCCATCCGGCAACCAGTTCATAAACCAAGTTTCGCGCGGACAAATCCAGGTGATTCGTTGGCTCATCGAGAATCAGAAAGTCCGGGTTTTCCAGCAACAATCCGGCAATCCGAACGCGCGCCAGTTCGCCGCCGCTCAAACTGCCGATCCGGCGGTCAAGGGCGAGATGCGAAATGCCCAATTCCGTAAACGTCTGCCGGATTCGTTCCGGCAAATCCCAACGATCCGCCAAAAGGTCGAAATCTTCGAGCAAGGCTTCGCCGCCAACTGCTCGGTCGTAAGCGGCCAAGACATCAGACAGATTGAGCGCCTCACCGATGCCGTCCGCCGAATCCAATCGGGTCACTTGAGGAAGATATGAAAGACAGCCACAGCGAACTAGACTGCCGGTCGAAGGTGCAGTCAGACCAACCAGGATTTCCAGCAAGGTGGTCTTGCCGACGCCGTTCACGCCGACCAACCCCGTGCGAACCGCGCCAAAACTGAATGTTAAGGAATCGAAAAGAGGCGAACCGTCAGGCAGGCGATAGCCCAGATTTACACCGCTCAGGTGATTTTGCATAAACCAAACCTTTCCAAACAAAAACAAATTGAAACCCGCCACGCAAACGCTTCTCAGGCGTCCGGTGACAACGAATGGCGTTCTTGTTGAATTGGTTTAGCTACGCATAAGGATCCCGGCTTTCGCGGCAAACTCAATTTTGCGGCGGAAACCGGATCAAAAGTCTCCTTCGGCTATCAAGAAATCACGCCTGATTGGAACCCGATTGGGCATCGGATTTATTCCTTTCAAGCGCGCGAGAAATTACAAGACGAGCGG
>CAZRXE010000152.1:0-13577 GCA_964603695.1 uncultured Heliomicrobium sp. | reverse complement strand
GGGAGCGGCGGCGGAAAATCCCCGGCCAGCCGTTCGGAAGTAGAAGGGGAAAGAAACGTTAAAACACGAGGAGATAAACAATGAAACTTCGCAAGAAACTGATCGTCGTTACGCTGACATTACTGAGCGCCCTTGCCGTCGCAGTTTTTGCCGGACAAGGCCCCGGCGGGCAGAGAGGGCCGGGCGGGCCGCCTCCGGGCAGACCGGGCGGTCCCGGCGGGCCTGGCGGCGGAATGCCTTTGCGCTTTTTGGATTTGACAGACGCACAGAAAGAACAGGTCAAAGCCATTCACGAAGCCGAACGCGCCAGGATCGAACCGGCGCTCAAACAGATGGAAGAAGCGCACAAGGCGCTCGATGCAGCGACGGCCAAAGGGCAATTCAATGAATCGCAAGTCCGTGCCATTGCTGCAACCATCGCTCAGGCGCAAACGGAACTGACCGTTTCCAGAGCGCGTCAGGAAGCGGCGGTTTATCAAGTTCTGACGGCGGAACAACGCGCCAAACTGGACAAGTTCCGCGAAGAGCATCAGCGCGAGCGCCCGGGGCCGCCGAACGGTCAGCGTCCGCAAGGGCCGCCGCAATAAACTGAACATTCACGAACCCTGAACATCACCAAACACTCCTGCCGCAATCGAGCGAATGCCCACAGCCCCGGCAGCTTTCGATTGCGGCGGGCAAATCCTACCGGCAAAAGTCCAAGAAGTTCCTGCTTTAAGATTCGCGGCAGCAATAACAGCCGCAAGCAAGTTCCCGCATGGCGGGAAGCCGAGGTTCTTTGCCGATTACACTCCCCCAAGGTTTTGCCTTCGTCAGTGGCTGACCCCGGCAAAAGGTAATCGGCAAAGAGTCTTCACACCGCGCCAGCCGTACACCGACACCAATTCAAACCGGCAATTACGCTTCCAGCGTGCCAACGCGCCGGTGTAAATGCCGGAGTGCGTTTACCATTCAATTTAAATTACAGGAGGCAACAGCTTATGAGGCTGCTCAAACTTTTCATAGTCCTGTTGGCTTCGGCGACGCTGCTGACAGCGACTGTTTTCCTGCGTTCCGCCACCAGCCAATCTTTCCCCGAAGCTCCGGCGGGCTTCGACAACAAAACGAACGGCATGTCGGATCAGGCGACTTTCGATATGGATCGCGCGGCTTTTGAAGAGCGCGACGAAATCGCCGAAGGTCTAGGCCCGGTTTACAACGCACAATCCTGCGCCGAATGTCATCAAAACCCGGTTACGGGCAGCGCCAGTCAGGTGACTGTTATTCGCGCAGGGCATCGCGACCGCAACGGCAATTTCGTCGAAGCGCCGGGCGGTTCACTCATCAACGACCGCGCCATTCAGGCAGGTTTGCAGGAAACAGTACCGGCCAGTGAAAACGTTCGTTCGCTGCGTATTTCGGTCAGCGTGCTGGGCGACGGGTTCGTCGAAGCCATCGAAGACCGCACGCTGCTGGACATTGCCCGCGCGCAAGCCATGCTGACCGGCGGCACGATTGCCGGACAGGCGATTCAGGTTCCTTTGCTGGAAGCGCCGGGCGTGACGCGCGTCGGGCGTTTCGGTTGGAAGAATCAACACGCCAGCCTGCTTTCGTTTTCCGCCGATGCTTACCTGAACGAAGTCGGCATCACCAGCCGTTTGCTGCCGCACGAAAATACCTCGTTGGGCGCGTCGGTTGCCGCGTTCGACACCGTGGCCGACCCTGAAGACACCGCCAACGACATAGACCTTTTCACGCGGTTTATGCGCGCGACCAAAGTGCCGCCGCGCGATATGAATGTGGCCGTCACGTCGGACGCTCGTGCCGGCGAACAACTGTTTAATCGCATCGGCTGCGCGATTTGTCACGTCACGAACATCATCACCGCGCCCTCCGGCATGGCGCTTAACGGCGGGACTTTCATCGTCCCGCCCGCGCTCGGCAGCAAGATGATTCATCCTTACAGCGACTTTTTGCTGCACGACGTAGGCACGGGCGACGGCATAGTCCAAAACGGCGGACAGGACACCGCCAACAAACTCCGCACTGCGCCGCTGTGGGGACTGCGCACGCGCACACGCCTGATGCACGATGGCCAATCGCTGAACATTGAAGACGCCATCCGCCGGCATCGCGGCGAATCGGCGTTCGTAATCGCTTCTTTCCAATCGCTCAATCCCAGACAGCAAGCGCAGGTGCTGCGGTTCTTGCGCTCGCTCTAACTCGACCAGGCCGGAAATCAAGATGAAACACGGATCAATTTGTTCGGATTGATCCGTGTTCATGCGTGTCAGGGCATCCCGAAATCGTAGTCCCGAAATCGTAGTCCCGAAATCGTAGGCCTGTCATCGTTTTTCATCATCACGGTGATACATCTCGCGCCAGGCCGACAGGTAAGGTGAATGGCCGTCTTCGGATTCGCGGAGTTGTTTGATGACCGGCAGCGTGAATTTGTTGACGATGGAATTGAGCATCACGCGCAGGGCTTCTTCTTGATCCTGACTGAGATGTCCCAGGCGTTTGCGGCTGCGTTCGAGTTCGGCGAAGGCCAGGGCGTTTGCTTCCTGACGGAACGCGCCGATGACGGCGTTGGTGTCGCCTTCGGCCAGGGCGGCGGCAAAGCGTTCGGCTTCTTCGGTGATGATGGCTTCGGCGCGGACGGCTTCGCGTTCGCGTTCCGCGCGGTTGGCTTCGGCGATGGATTGCAAGTCGTCCACGTCGAAAACGAAGACGTTGTCCAAATTGCCCGTCTTCGGATCAATGTTGCGCGGGACGGAAATATCCACGAGCAACATCGGACGATTGCGGCGCGCTTGCAGCGTCTGTTTGACCTGCGCCGGCGAAATCAAATAGTGCGTTGCGCCGGTCGAACAGATCACCACGTCGGCTTCGCTCATCCGCCGCTCGAAATCTTCAAAGCGAACCGGTTCGCCTTTCATCTCCTCGGCCAGTTTGACGGCGTTTTCGTAGGTGCGATTGGCAATCAGGATTTTGCTCGCGCCGTAATTGAGCAGATGTTTGGCGGCCAGTTCGGCCATTTCGCCAGCGCCCACCAGCATGACCGTCGCGCCGTTCAAGGTGTCGAAGACTTTGCGCGCCAGTTCGACGGCGACAAAGCTGATGGACACCGCGCTCGAACCGATGCCGGTTTCGTTGCGGACGCGCTTGGCCACGGCGAAGGCTTTGTTCATCAGCCGCGTCAGCGTGTGGCCGACGCTGCCATGTTCCTGCGCACGCTGAAAAGCTTCTTTGACCTGCCCTGTGATTTGCGGTTCGCCGACAACCATCGAATCCAACGAGGCAGTGACGCGGAAGATGTGTTTGATCGCCGAAAGATCGGTCTGGTGATAACAGTGCTGATTGAGCACCGACGGCTCGCAGTCGTGAAATTGGTGCAGGAAGTCGTAGAGGCGCGAAGCCGGCGAATCGCTTTCGCGGTGGTTGGCGGTGGCGGCGATGACTTCAACGCGGTTGCAGGTGGAAACAATCACGCCTTCGATGATGGTTTGCTGATCCACCAGTTGCCGCAATGCTTCCGGCAATCGCGATTCGGCAAAGGCCAGGCGTTCGCGCACTTCCACCGGCGCGGTTTTATGACTGACTCCGATCAAAATAATGCTCATGGCTTCAACCGAAAACGTGGTAGCCGCCCAGCGCGCGCGCGCCAAGCCAGGTCAACATCACAACAACAAATCCCGCGATTGACAACCACGCCACGCGCCGACCGCGCCAATCCGCCGTCAACCGATAGTGCATAATGAAGAGGTAGACCAGCCAGGTTACCAACGCCATTACCTCTTTCGGATCATTGTGCCAGTAACGCCCGTCGCGCTGATTGTTCCAGACAATGCCCGTCACCACGCCCAGCGTCAGCATTACGAATCCGATGGTCAGCGCGCGATAGCCGATTTCGTCGCAGGTGTTCAGCGCAGGCAGTCGCTGAAAGGCCGCGCCGAAATGTTTGGCTTTCAGTTCGCGTTCCTGAACCAGATACATCACGCCGCAAACGAAGGTGATGACGAACGCCGCGTAAGAAAAGATGACCAGCGAGACGTGAACCGGAAACAGTACCTTGATGAATGGATTGTCCGTGATGGCGGTTTGCAGCGCCGTTGGCATGGCTTGCGAAGTTTCCGGCAGGATCATCGAAACCAGCGTGAACAGATAAACCAGCGGCAATATGAAAGTGGGCAGCGCGCGCGTCTGATAGCGATGGCGCATGACCAGAAAGTAAGCCGCGATGGCCCAGCCGATGAACGAACTGACTTCGCGCGGATTGACGATAGGGAAATGGCCCAGTTGCCACCATTCGGCCAGAATCGCGGCCGTATGCGTAGCAAATCCCACGCCGGCAAAAGCCAGCAATTCGCGACTGGGCCGCGTGGCTTTGGCGGCAAACACAAAGAAGGAATACAACACGCTGCCCAGGTAACAGGTCAGCGCAATGACCAATAAAATAGACGCCATAGTTTTTCTCTTACGGAATTCCGTGTGGCGGGATGATAACGTGGATTGTCTTTGTTGTCAGTTGGTGAGACCGGCTTCCGGCTGAGCCTTTCTCTTCGGAGGGCTTTGGCTATAATCGCAGCCACACGCAATCACGGATGTTTCTCAATCCAACCTCTAACACAAAGGGGCAATAGCTATGAGTGAAGACAACACCAGAAAGTTCACTGTTGATGAAAAGCTGGACATTCTTTTGTCCGGTATGGTCGAAATGAAGGCCGAAATAGTCGAAATGAAGGCCGAAATGGCTGAAGTAAAGGAAACGGTTGCCAGGACTGAGACACGGATGACCAACCTGGAAATCAAAGTGGATGAGCGGATGCAGGACACACGTCCGATGTGGCAGGCCATCCACGCACAAACCGAAAAGCTGAACGAGCGGCAGGAGCGGACTGAACAATGGCAGACGCAGATGGAAAAGCGAATGGACCAAATGGAAGAACGGCAGGAAGAGCGGCACGCCGAAACGCAGAAATCGCTCGAACAGATTATTTATCAGCATGAGGAATTGGCCGTGGAGCAATTAAGCTTGAAAGGAAAGCAGCGTGATCTGCGCAAACGAGTTACCGCTCTGGAAGAATCGCGACAGAAAGCCGCATAACGTTTTTCAGGCAAGTAAAACCGGCCACCCCGAACCTTTGAACACTCTATGATCTCCAGAACTGCACTCCTTTACCTTTCACAACAGCACAAATTAAAAGACCTGTTCATTAAAGTTCCCGGTTTTCGCCAGGTCACGCGCCGTTTCATCGCTGGCGAAAACATCGAAGCCGCCATAGTCACGATCAAGGAATTGAACAAAATCGGCATCACCGCCACCTTCGATCATTTGGGCGAAAGCACTACCAACAAAGCCGAAGCCGAAGCCGACGTGCGCGAATACCTGCACTTGCTCAACCGCATCAACGAAACCGGTGTGGATTCCAATGCTTCGGTCAAACTGACGCAACTGGGCTTGGACATTGACGAGGCTTACTGCCTGGAAAACACGCGGATGATCGTGGCCGAAGCTAATCGCCTGGGCAATTTCGTTCGCATAGACATGGAAGATTCCTCGAAGACCGACGCCACTTTGCGCATCTTCAAACAACTGTTCAAAGAATTCGGCAACGTCGGCATAGTCCTGCAAGCTTATCTGTATCGCACCGAAAAAGACTTGGACGAAGTACTGGCAATGGGCGCGCGCATACGTCTGTGCAAAGGGGCTTACAACGAACCCGCCGAAGTCGCTTTTCCAGAAAAGTCCGATGTGGACGCCAACTTCGTCAAACTGGCGCAAAAGCTGCTTGCCAGCGGCATTTATCACGGCATCGCTACGCACGACTTGCGAATGATCCGCGCCGTGCAGGAATTCGCCGCGCGCGAAGGCATCGCCAAAGACAAATATGAATTCCAGATGCTTTATGGCGTGCGCCGCGATTTGATGGTTCAACTGGCGCAGGAAGGCTACCGCATTCGGACTTATGTGCCTTACGGCGAATTCTGGTATCCGTACTTTATGCGTCGGCTGGCCGAACGTCCGGCGAACGTTTGGTTCATCGTGAAGAGTTTATTTCACGGATAGAGTTATGTCTGGGAGCGCGCGTGACGTGCGCTCCCAGGGTTTACAGCTTCAGCTTCTGCAAATCCTTCATCACTTCTTCCGGCTTCCATTCGTTTCCGCGATAGACTTTAGCGACTTTGCCGTCGGGCGTGACGATGGCCGTGCGCAGGCTGTGGATGATCTGGTCCTTTTCCGGCCAGTAATTCAGGCCGAAAAACTGCGCCACCTGTTTCACTTCCTTTGCCGAGCCGGTGGCGAATTCCCAGCGATTGAAGGCGTCAGGGTTGTTCGCGGCGAGGTAACGCGCGCCGTAATCGCGCAACACTTTGGGTTTGTCGAACTCAGGATCAACGGTGATGCTCAGCAAATGGGTTTTGTCTTTGAGCGATGGGTTTTGCTGCACCTGTTGCTGAATACGCTGAAAATTCTGGCTCATCAGCGGGCAGTAATCCGGCAACGGGCAGCGCGTGTAAATGAAAGTCACCACCAGCGCCTGATTCCGGTATTTGTCGAAACTGATTTTCTTGCCATCCTGATTGACCAGCGTGAAGTTCGGCACGTCCGCGCCGGGGCTTGGTTCGGCTTCAGTTTCTTCTGTTTTGCCGACCAAATTGGGATCAGCGATGTTCGTGACGACGGGGTTTTCCAGCCAGGTGCGGCCTTGATCCACCACCAGCGTCGCTTGAATCTGCGCACCGGGCTTCAACTCACTGTAAACCCAATCATCCAGCAGCGTGAACGGCATGGTCATCGCATCCATGTAGCCTTTGATTTCTTCGTGTTGAATGGTGACTTTGTGTTCGCCTTGGTTGGCGGAAACTACCTTGCCTTTGACTTCAAACCGCTTGGCTCCATCCGAAGCTTTGGGCGGCGCACTTTTGCAAGCCGAAAGGCTCAAACAAACAAACAGACTTAAGAAAAAGAAACGGGCAATTTTATGAGTCATAATTTTTCTCGTTGGAGTGTGGACGTTTTAGTTTGCCGCCGGGCAGGATTTTGAAGGTTTCGCCCCGCCAGTGAATTTCATCGTCGAAAAAGCTCCTCGCCCAGACGCCGAAGGTAATCAAGTCTCGAATCGGAACCAGCCAACAATATCGCGCCAATACTTTATCCTTCAATCCGAAAACGCCGACGGCAAACACCGTCAAAAACCGCATCAACATTACGGCAGCAAACAATCGCCAGGCAATGCCGGAAAATCCCCAGGCCGCCAGCGCCAGCAGGGAAGTCGCCGTGCCGTAAGTCAGGATCAATCCGCGAAAGCCCCACGGGCGCGAGAGTCTGATAGCCTGCGCCCAGCGCAACTGATGTTTCAGCATCTCGCCGAACGTGACCTTGCCCGCGACGTGTTCGACCACGCAATCCGACAGCACAACTTCGTAACCGGCTTCAGCCGCAGCCTGACCGAGCAGGTAATCGTCTGCCAAATAATCCGCGATGGCCGGAAAGCCGCCGCTGCGTTCCAGCAAGTCACGCCGGAAAACGATGGTCGAACCGAACGCGAATCTGATGCCTTGCAGCAGTCGCGCCGAACAAACTTCGGGGCCGAAACCGGCTGTGATGCCGATGTTTTCCATTCGCGCGGCGAAGTTCCGTGCCCCGACGCCGCGATACAAACAGGTCACCATCCCGACAAGCTCCTGCTGCATCGGGGCAACCACGCGGCGCAGGTAATCCGGCTCGACGCGGATATCGCTGTCCGCAATCAGCAACAGGTCGTGTTTGGCTTTGGCCAGGATGTTTTGCAGGTTGGAGACTTTTGCGTTGTGGCCGAGTTCGTTGGCGGAAACGACGAGGGCAATATCCAGAGCAGGGAAGTCTGCCATCAATTGTCGAATGATCGAAACCGCCGGATCGGTTTCTTCGCGGACGCCGAAGACGATTTGATAGTCTGGATAATCCTGGCGACAGAATCCGGCGAAATTTTCGTAAGCTTCGCCATCCGCGCCGCGAACGGGTTTGAGAATGGTGACGGTCGGCGTGAAATCAAGTCCGAGCGCGCGTTGTTTCCGCCGGTCAATCTGCCAAGCCAGCACGCCGAGCAGCGCAAAGCCGGAATAGACAATCGCCGCCAGCGCCAGTCCGAACAGCAAGGCGCGCAGTCCGAACAGCAGCCAGAAGCCTGCGGGCGATTGGATTTGCGTGGGCGCGAAAGCCGCATACAGCCAGTCGAGCCAGGTTTTCCAATTTGCGCGAATTACTGTTTCCAGCTTGCCCGACAGCGAAATCAGAGAAACGCCGAAGGCCACCAGCAGCGTTCCCAGCCAGCGTTCGCGCGAAATTCGTTCGTGCAGAAAAAAGCGTGCGCCCAGCGTGTTCGTGATGTAACCGACGGCGGTCAGCGGCACGACGAAACTGAGGTCGGCGTAACTGAGCAGACTGATGAACGAAAAGAACGACGCGGCCATAAAGACCACGCCCAAAAACAAATACCGATTGCGCAGCATTCGCCAAAACGCGCCGAGCAACGCGCGCGGGCGGAATGAAACATCGCCGATTTGCTGCATGCCTTTGGCCGAAAGAATTTCGCCCAGCGAACTGCAAGCGATCAGCGAACAAAGCAGCAGGAGGGTTTTCAATTGTCCTCCGTTTGGGCTTTAGGTTTGGTGGTGCGCTGTTCGGTGCGCGAAACAACGGCCACGCCGAAACAGATAATCAGCGTTCCCATCCAGCGCATGGGTGAAACGTGTTCGCCCAACAACTGCCACGCCATTACCGCGTTCATCACGTAGCCGAACGCCGTGACCGGCAACACAAAACTCAAATCCGCCCAGGAAAGCGCAATCAGGTAAAGGCCGAAAAAGATGCTCAGAATAAGAATGCCCAGCCAGATGTAAGGCGTGGTGAAAACCTGCACGCCGACTTGAAAGAGTTTGGCCGGATCAAGCGTGTTCACCTCGCCGACGGATTTCATGCCTTTCGTCAAACAAACATCGCCGAGCGTTTGCGCGCAAATGGCGATGAACAGAACCACTAAAGTTTTCATATTGCGGATTGCGACCCCTCTTCTTGCTGAATGCGGATTGCGGATTGCGACAGTGTCTCGTAGGTCGCGAGTTTGAAGCCTGCTGCTTTAACTGCCTGTTGCACACGACTGCTGAGCATCGCCTGCAACTCGCGTCCGCCGCCGGGGTTTTGTTGTTTGGCCGCTTCATCTGCGTCCAGCGCCAGCGGATGCGCGTAAATTTCCGTGTCGGAGGCGTTTATTCGTTCCAGCAGGCCGAGCAAATACTGTTCGTTCAAATCTCCGGTTTGCAGCAAACCATAAACTTTTCGTGGTCGGACAAAACCGCGCCCGGCCAGACGTTTTTCACACCAGCGGCCCAGCAGATTAAAGACCACGCCCCAGACCAGTTTGATCGGTAGATGACGGCGATCCAGGGACAAACTCAGCCGCATTTCGCCTTTGACGATGCGGACGCGGCGAACGTTGAATTCTTCGCAGAGCTTGATGAGTTCCTCGAAAACGACCGGATGTTGGTGCAAATGCGTGTGGCCATCCACGTGCGAAAAGCGCAAGCCGGTGGCGGCGAATCGCTCGAACTGCGCGCGCATTTCCCTCCGCAATTCGCTCCGCGCCGCTCGGCTGAAGTAATACTGCACGCCGGCTTTGAACGAACTGTCGCTGAAATTGCCGCCAAGGTCAGTAATGTGCGGCAGTTCGGAGTGCGGCAATGCTGCGCGTCCCAGCACCAACACCAAATGCAAACCAACGGCGAGCGTGGGATTGGCCTTTGCTAGTTCGATGGCCTGCGCCGCCGCGCGTTCATTGACCATCAGACTGGCGCTGGTCAAGACGCCTTCGCGATGCGCCTGAATGACGGCGCGGTTGACGGCTTCGGAATAACCGAAATCGTCGCCGTTGATGATGAGCGGGATGGATTGTCGAAACGGCGAATTGTGCGCAACTTCCCTCATTCGGTGTTGATGGAGAAAAGAAGTTGGTCTTTCGATTGATCTTTCGGCAAATCTTTGGGGGTGCGTTGAGAGCGCGGATCAATTGAATCGAACTGCTCGAAAGCGGTGTTCAAACGCTTGCGGCTCATTTCCACGTACTCCGGGTTGATTTCTATTCCGAGCCAGTTTCTGCCCAAAGCTTTGGCGACGCGGCAGGTTGTTCCGCTACCGACGAAAGGATCAATGACCAGGTCGCCGGGGTTTGAACTGGCTTTGATGATTCGTTCCATCAAGGCTTCGGGCTTTTGCGTCGGGTGGTTTTCTCGCTCCGGGTTGGAGTAATGCACATGCGAGAACTGCCAAACGTCTCCCGGATTGGCTCCGGCCATGTTGTTGCGCTCGCGATAATATTTTTGCGGGATGCGGATGGCGTCCAGATTGAAAGTGAACTGCTGCGATTTGGTGAAGTAAAGAATGTCTTCGTGACGCGGCGAAAAGCCCGTTTTGCGCCCCATTCCCTGCGTGTAATGCCAGGTGATCCAGCCGTTGAAGTTCAAGCTGAATTCTTCTTCTAAACTCACAAAAAGCTTGGAGATGAAACGAACGCCCATAAACACATAAAGCGAACCGGTAGGTTTCAACACGCGCAACACTTCGGTCAGCCAAGCCTGCGTGAACGCTTCGTAATCCTGCCACTTCATCAAGTCGCGATTGTTGCCGTAATCCTTTCCTAAATTATAGGGCGGGTCGGCGATGACCAGATCGGCAATGCTTTCGGGCAGGTTTGATAATTCCTCCACGGCGTCGCCGCAAATTAAACGGTTGGCGAAATTCACTCTGCCTCCTTGATCCATTGATATTTGCGGGCCAGCACTAGCCAGGCCGCTTCACCTTGCGAGCGTGTGAATTTGGAATCGAGCATCTGGAGAAACTCCCAAGTGTTTCTTTTTTCAAGATCAACGTATCGGATGTCGCGGATTTGAAGCTGCCCGGTACCCAGAGCCGGATTGTAGTTGAGGTCGGCGGCTGAAATGTACTTCAGGTCGTAGACTGCATAAGAGACAATCTCCATTATGCCGTTCGTAATGCCATCCGAGTCAGCTAGTTCGCTGTAAACCCTGTGTTTCAATGACAGGATGACGAAGATATAGTCCGGGTCTTCCACATATTCCGATCTGATTCTGGCAAATGAGGTGATGTTCGGGCTTTTACCGGAAGTCTTGATGTCTTCGGCTGTGGCTTTCACGTCAATATTGGCTGTTTCAGTTTTGTGCTTTCGCTTGAATTGCAGAACGATATCGAACGGGTCCAAATGCTTTCCGGCTTGAACATAAATCAATTCATATTTGTTGGCTGCATCCGTGACGACTTCTTCAAATTGCTCCAACGCCCAGGCCTCGACAAACGGCCCGGCAATCTTGTTGATATTTTCGATTGGCAGGCCGCGCTTCAAATTGGTGCGGATGAAAATCCGATTTTTGCCTGCGGCGATTGCATTGGATATCACCGCCGAAACTTGAGCCATAACAAAATCGGATGACTCGGCATAATCGGCGCTCTCTTGCGGAATTTTCAGCGAGTAAGACATCAGCAGTTTAGGAAATGGATTTTGTGGCGGCTTTCAATTTTGCCTTGGTTTGCGGCGAAAGCGCCGTCCAGTGAACTTCCTGCAACGCGGCTTCCAGCGCGTAAAGCAAATTCAAGCTGGCATTGAAGCCGTGCGCTTTGACGAGGCGGAAGGCTTCGACGGAGCCGATGCGTTCCAAATCTTCGCGCGAATGGATGCCGATCGCGCGCAGCCATTGCGCGGAAGTCGGCCCGATGTTTTTCAATTGTTCAGGGATGCTCGTCACTCGTTTTATCCAGAAGCTCGACACTGTGCAGTTTGCGAACGTCTATCGTCAAGCGACCGGAAGGCGTGGGCGGGTTGTAAATGTCGGCGTATTTCGCCTTCCAGGTGATTTCGTCGGCTTTGTAAGAAGACCGCGTGTGAACCGTTTGCGAGAAGGTTTCGTCAATGCCGGTTAGCAAAATCAGCACTTCGGCGTCCGCTGCGGCGAGGTCCTGTTCGGTTTTGCCGTAAAGCGGGCTGGCTTCGTCAATCGGGTGAACGAGCGTCCAGCTCAGACTGAAAAAGGCCACGCGGTCGCGTTCCAGTGTGAGCGGGTAAAATCGGCGCGCCGGTTTGCCGTTCGCGTTTTCAAACTGCGAATACATAACGGTGGCGTGCAATTCGATGATTTCGTTGCAGCGGCCATTGGTAATGCGGAATTCAAACGCGGTAATGCCGCGATAAGGCGCGATGATCGCCCGTTCGCTGAACAGAATTTTTGCAGTCGGACGCGAAAACCGCGAAAACAAAATGCCGGTAATCAGCGCAAAGCCGAGCAGTCCGAATAAGGCTTCAAAGGTGACGACCAGATTGGCGGCAATGCCCACCGGCGTGATGTTGCCGTAACCGATGGTCGCCATCGTATGGATGCTGAAAAAGAAGGCTTCCCAAAATCGGTTGTGGTTGCGCAGGCTGTCGGGAACCAGCAATGCTTCGGGGCCGCACAGCACGTAAGCGCAGGCGAAAATCAAATTGGCGGCCAGGTAGCTGACCAGCACGAAGGCGAAAAACTTCGGCCAGGAAATCCGCAACAGCGCGTGATAAAGGCTGAACGCGGCCAGTGGGTTCAAGCCCTGACGCGCGACGTTGAAGCTGCCGTCGCGATTGAGCAGCCGCTGGCGGCTGTCGCGGGCGACAACCGAGCCGAATCCCAAATCCTGGTTTTCATCTTTCGCGGGCGGCGGCGTAAGCGGTTGAGTGTTCATAAGGCGGCAATGGCTTCGATTTCAATCAGGAAGCCGTAGTGCAATTCCTTGACGGGAACGACGGCGCGCGCCGGACGATGTTCGCACAGCGCGCGGGCATAGACTTCGTTCACTTTGCCCCACATGCTGATGTCAGCAACGTAGACCGTCATTTTCAGCACGCGGTTCAAATCGCTGCCTGCCGCCAGCAGGATTTCGCGAATGTTCGCCAGCACTTGTTCGGTTTGCTCTTCGATGTCGCCCAGTTTCTTTTCGCCGGTTTTCGGATCAATCGGCAATTGTCCGGCGACATAAACCAGGCCGTTGTGAATGATGGCTTGCGAATAATGTCCGCCGGGCGCGGGCGCGTTGGGCGTCAAGACAGATTTGATTTCCATGATAGCTCTCTTCGGTTGATGTGATTGCGCATTTGGAAGACGGATTGTAATCAAGCCGAAGCAAAAGTTCCTACCCAGCAGGGAAGTTATAGTGAGTTGCAGTTGAGTGCGACCGGAGGCCGCACAAGGATCACAGTTGAACACGGATAGGCACGGATAAACACAGATGAGGCTTGGGGGTTGATCTGTGTTCATCCCTGTTCATCTGTGGTTGACGGCCGCACGCACATGAAAACCGCTATAAAACGAAATCGCTTGCCCGTTAGCGTTAACTGCTCCAAGATTCGCGCGCCTCATTAGACGCGGTCGAGACAAGGTTGCCCTAAAGTCGAAGCACAACAACATCATCCACAAGCCGGGTCCACAGGCCGGACGTGAAACCTTCACGATTCAGGAGGTATTTGCCATGTATCGTATTCAGAGTTGCCTGGCCAGTCGTTGCATCACCTTTCTGGCCA
>CAZRXE010000151.1:0-5330 GCA_964603695.1 uncultured Heliomicrobium sp. | reverse complement strand
GATCGTTCATTGGTTGCCCTTGATCGTGGCCGGTTTTGGATTGCTCTCCAGTCTTTCTGCCGCCAATCGAGATGTGCCGGCGCCACAGTCCTACGGTCCCGTCCCCACCGAACGGCAGCTTCGCTGGCACGAGATGGAGTTCTACGGTTTCCTTCATTTCACGGTGAACACCTTCACCGACAAGGAATGGGGCTACGGCGACGAAGACCCAGGGATTTTCAACCCGACTGATTTCGACGCCGACCAGATTGTTTTGGCGCTGAAAGCCGGCGGAATGAAAGGCGTGATTTTGACCGCCAAACATCACGACGGCTTTTGTATGTGGCCGACCAAAACCACGCCGCACAACATTTCCAAAAGCCCGTGGCGCAATGGTCAGGGCGATATGGTCAAAGAGCTTGCCAGCGCCGCGCGCCGTCACGGTTTGAAATTCGGCGTGTATCTTTCGCCCTGGGATCGCAACAACGCCAATTACGGCAAGCCGGAATACGTGGCGATCTACCGCGAACAATTGCGCGAATTGATGACCAATTACGGCGAACTGTTTGAAGTCTGGCACGACGGCGCGAACGGCGGCGACGGCTTTTACGGCGGCGCAAAAGAGAAACGCAAGATTGACAAGACCAGCTATTACGATTGGCCGACGACCTGGGCTTTGGTGCGAAAACTGCAACCGAACGCCGTCGTTTTCAGCGACGCCGGGCCGGACGTGCGCTGGGTCGGCAATGAAAAAGGAATCGCAGGCGATCCGTGCTGGGCGACGATCAACGGCGAAGCGATTTATCCCGGCCAGGAAGGCGTTGAAAAACAACTCAATCGCGGCGACCGTGACGGCACGGTCTGGCGTCCGGCGGAATGCGACGTTTCGATTCGCCCCGGCTGGTTCTGGCACGAAGCCCAAAACGACAAGGTCAAAACGCCGCAACAATTGATGGATTTGTACTTCGCTTCGGTCGGACGCGGCGGATCATTTTTGCTGAACGTACCGCCAGACCGCCGTGGCCGCATTCACGAAAACGACGCAAAGGCATTGAAAGAATTCGGCGACAAACTGCGGCAAATGCTAGCCGTCAACCTGGCCAAAGGCGCAAAAGCAAAGGCGAGCAACGTGCGCGGCAACGACAAACGCTTCGCCGCGGCCAACGTACTCGACGCAGACCGCTTCAGTTACTGGGCGACCGACGACAACGTGACGACCGCCGAACTGGAACTCGATCTCGGCGGAGAAAAAACCTTCAACATCGTCCGCCTGCGCGAAAACATCAAACTCGGCCACCGCGTGGATGAATTTGCCGTGGAAGTTTGGCGCGACGGCCAATGGCAGGAATTCGGCAAATCCACCAGCCTCGGTGCGCAACGCTTGCTGCGCGGATCAAAAGTGACGGCAAGCAAAGTCCGCCTACGCATCACGAAAGCTGCGGCGAGTCCGTGCGTCAGCGAATTCAGTTTGTTGAGTGAGCCATAGGGAGATAACTATGTGGACAGACATCGTCATTGAAGAAACCCGCAAGACGCGCAATGAATACGCCGCCAAATTCAACTACGATCTCAATGCAATATACGAGGATTTGAAGAAGCAAGAACAACAGAACAAAGAGCGACGTGTCTCGGTGCCGCCCAAAGAGCCAATCGCAGTCGTACAAAAGAAAAAAGCGGCCTGACAATTCATCTGGCCAAGATGGAAAGCACGTCCATCGTCGGCGAGCGGCGCATCGGCAAATCGTCGCGGCTCTACCAACTCGCACTGACGGGCAAAGATCACCTCAGCGATTCCGCCTACCGCTTCTTCTACAATGTTCTGAAGCGGGCGGATTAAAATAATCGTTGACACTTTCGGCGCGGTTGAAATAGATTCCGCCGCGTCTCAGCGTGATTCGCGGTCTTTCCCAATGGATCACTGCTCCGGCAAAGTGCCCTTCTCGTAATTCAAGTTCCGGTTCAAGCAACATCTTCAGTTCGATTCCTTCGCCCCCCCGGCTTGCCTAGACCGGTCATTCCATCACATTCACCAATCATAGGAGTTTAGATATGTTCACAATGTCCGCGCCTGAATCCCGCGCCCGCCTGGGCTATTTGCTTTCCGAAATGTTGTCGCTGCCTCATCTGCCTGAAGACTTGCATCAAGCTGTCACCGCTCACTTGCAGCAACAATTGTCCACCGTCAATCTTTTCAAACCCGAATACTGTTTGCGGCTTTATCCCGTGCTGGCGGAACTGGCCGAACTGGAAGCGAAATCCGCGAACGCGCCAATGGATGGCCACTCCACTGCCGCCATTGAGGAAATCGCGCCGGAAGTAACACTGGAAGCCGCGCCTGAAACCCCCGAAGCAGTGTCTGAAAGCGTGGTGTCTGAAAGCGTCGCGGTCGAGGACGTCGCAGAATCCGTCGCGCAGACAGACGCCGACGAAACGCCGGTTGAAATCGCGCCGGAAGAATCAGCTTCCGAAACGCCTGAAAATTTTACCGGTCACATGCCCGCAGCAGTCGCCGCCGAAGCCGCCGCCAATTCGCGCACTTTGTGGTAATCCCCAAACTGTAAACCCTCGCGTTTCGCCGGCGGACAACACCGCCTGACGCCGCCGGCGAAGCCTGCGTCCTCACTTCCATTGGAGCCAAGAACATGCCAAAAGCGAAAATCATCTCCGTCATCAACTACAAAGGCGGCGTGGGCAAAACCACCACCACCTATCACATCGGCTGCTCGCTGGCGCAGCATTACCACAAGAAAGTTCTGCTGGTGGACATTGACCCGCAAAACAACCTGACATTCCTGTGCGCCAAAGCCCAGCAATGGGAAGCGTTCAAAAAAGAGCGCGGAACCA
Source organism: uncultured Heliomicrobium sp. (assembly GCA_964603695.1). GTDB lineage: Bacteria > Acidobacteriota > Blastocatellia > RBC074 > RBC074 > RBC074. The sequence continues at coordinate 2,507 of CAZRXE010000151.1, read as the reverse complement.
TCGCCACGCTCTACCGGCAATACGCCGCGCAAGGCGCGGTCAATACGCGGCGCGTCATTTGGGAAAGCCCGATTGAACTGGACAAGGGAAAGCGAATCTCCAATCTGGATTTGATTCCTTGCGATGTCGAACTGCTCGGCGACGAATTGGGACTGGACGGCACGAGCGCCCCCTTTCCCAATCATCAACCTTCGGCCTGGACGATGTCGGCCTACTTGCGGGAACGGCGTTTTCTGCTCGGCGCTTTGCGGCAGGTGGAAAACGATTACGATTACATCCTGATTGATTGCCCGCCGAACCTTTACCTGATGACGCAAAACGCGCTCTTCGCCAGCGATTCTTATCTCGTGACGACCGTGCCGGATTATTTGTCCACGCTCGGCCTCAGCATTTTGCAAGGACGTATTCAAGTCATCAGCAAACGCAGCGATGCGGCGCAGACCTTTCTTGGAAAGTCCTACGGTCTGACAGCCACTGCGGACTTGGGTGGCATCGTGTTTGTCAAAGTTCGAAAAGGCCCCACCGGCATTCTGCCGGCCTTCCAACAGAAAATGGATCAGATTGGAAAAATCACTCCTGGGAAGAGCTTCAACAGCTATACAACGGAACTCATTGGCTATAACTTGGCCGCTGAACAGCGTCGCCCAGTATGGGAGTGTAATGCTCCTGCCGCGCAAGCAGCAGCAGCAAAAGAAGAGTACCCAAACATCACTCAGATTTTTTTGGAGAAGTTTCATTTCCATGCCCAATTCACAAAAGTCCACCACGCCTGATTTCATTGTCGGCTTGCAAGACCTGTTCGGTTCCCTGCCATCAGAGCAACAACGCCGCGAGGCAATGGAAGCCTTTGACAAAATCATTAGCTTTCTGGCCGAAGTGCGCAAAAAATTTGAGGCACTGCCGACGCGGGAACAGGCTGCCGAACTGCAACCGTCATTGGCAAAACTGGAAGAATTGTTTCGTTACGCGAAAAAGAATTCGTCCAAGGGGTCATTGGCCGATAATGAAAAATCAAAAAAATCCGGTAGCCGCGCGACTTCCGCTAAAAAAAACGAGGTAGATGTTTCCGCCTTAGCAGCAATGATCAAGCAATTGTCGGCGGATAAGATCAAAACTCAATTGGAAGGCAAACAGTATTTGGTGCAAACGCTCAAGGCTGTCGCCATTGAGTTAGGAATCAAACCTCGCAGTAAGGAAACCAAAGTTTCCTTAGTCAATAGCATCGTCACCTACATCGAAGATATCAGGATGAACGAGCAGTTGGCCGGACGAACCGACAGCGAATGGTCAGTTTCCGAGCCAACGGGCGCGGCTTCGGAATAAGTGAAGCGCGTGCCGATTGAAATTCAATCGTTGTCATTTGTTCGGCAGCCATTACAATCCGCGCATGATTACGATTGACGGTTCTTACGGCGAAGGCGGCGGCCAGATTCTGCGCACGTCGCTGGCGCTTTCACTCATCACCGGGCAGCCGTTGCGCATCGAAAAGATTCGCGCCGGGCGAAAAACGCCGGGCTTGCTGCGGCAGCATCTGACTTCGGTGCTGGCGGCGGCTAAGGTCGGTCAAGCGGAAGTTACCGGCGCAAGTCTGGGTTCAACGCAACTGAGCTTCACGCCGGGCAAGATCACGGCGGGCGAATATCATTTCGCCATCGGCACGGCGGGCAGCACGGCGCTGGTGCTGCAAACCGTTTTGCCCGCGCTGATGATCGCCGACGGCAAAAGCAAGCTGACTTTGGAAGGCGGCACGCACAATCCATTCGCGCCGCCTTTTGATTTTTTGCAGCACGCGTTTTTGCCTCTGCTGAAACGAATGGGCGTTCGCGTGGACGCGGACTTAATCAATTACGGCTTTTATCCGGCGGGCGGCGGCAAGCTGGAATTGACTATCCATCCGGTTCCGCCGAAGCAGCTTGGTCAACTCGATTTGCCGGAACGCGGCGAGATTCGCGAGCGGCGCGCGCGCGTCATTCTTTGCCATCTGGCGCGCAACATCGCCGACCGCGAATTGAACATAGTGCAGAAGAAACTTTCCTGGCCGAAGAAATGGCACAAGGTCGAAACGCCCGCCAACAGCATTGCGCCGGGCAATTTCGTTTCGCTGGAAATCGAATGCGACCACGTCACGGAAGTTTTCACGGGCTTCGGCGAACGCACAGTCGCCGCCGAAGCCGTCGCCGATCAAGCGGCGCTGGCCGCGCGACGTTATCTGGCCAGCGACGCAGCGGTGGGCGAATACCTGGCAGATCAACTTTTGTTGCCGATGGCGCTCGGCGGCGGAGGCAGCTTCACCACGCTGCCGCCTTCGCGCCACACGCTGACCAACATCGAAATCATCAGGAAGTTTTTGCCGGTGGAAATCACCTGCGAACAAACGGCGCACCGTATCTGGAAAATCAGCGTCGGAGACTGAACGGCGTACTTGCCACAACTCACAGCCGTCTTTAGAATCGCCGCCGTCAATACAAGCAATCCAGCAATACCACCGATCTATTCACGAAGGCGCG
>CAZRXE010000150.1:0-1794 GCA_964603695.1 uncultured Heliomicrobium sp. | reverse complement strand
CACACTGCCGGGCCGAAGCTTCCGCCGCAGTTCAATCAGGATGATAAGCAGGTTCTGCTCGCCGGAACTTAATTCATGCAAACTGTGATACTGACCGTTGGCGGTTTTGACAAGTACATCCAGCGCCTTGCGGTTGATATGAAACGTCTTTCCTTCAAAATCCAAACTGTTCAGAAATTGCTGCGTCTCAGCAAACCGGTCAGGTTCTGCGTAATCCAGCCAAATCAAATAGCTGGTTAGCGAACCTGGAAATTTCCTAACAGCCTCAATCCGATGAACGAATTTGTGGCCATTTTCTTCCTTACGGATCTGCTCACCAGAGACGGGTTCAAGGCTGCGGTTATGAGGAAAGTAAATCAGTGATGGCAGAGAGGAGTGATCGAAGTAAATCGAGGTCTTCAAAAAATCAAACTCGTGAGAGGAGTTGAGTTTGAATCCCCAATACTCAGATTTTAGTCGCGCGTCTTCGGGCAACTCGCCTAGAAATGTACTGAGTTCAAAACCTTCCATCAGCCAGTCAGCCTGCACATACATCCCCTGCTTGAAATGCTGAAATGGCCGGAACTTCTGCGTATCAAGCATCTCCGCCAACACAATTATCATTTGCAGAAAGGTAGTCTTCCCGCTCCCATTCGCCCCACCGATCACGCAAACCGGCAGCGTCTTCCCGGCAACATCGAAGAAATCTATTTTGATGTCGTCAATCGGCCCGCAGTTTTTGAGGCGAACCGATCTCAATTCCAGTTTCATAGCAGTTCGTTGTTTTCACACACGCTCAACTTCGAGTTTCGGTTTGGCAAGGTCGTGAATCTTGAGCAGCGTTTCCAGCAAAGGTTCCAGCTTCTCCAAAGCAAACTGTGTCGTGGCGTCGCTCAAAGCCAGCGGCGGATTGTCGTGGACTTCCAGAAACAAACCGTCCACGCCGCAAGCCACGCCGGCGCGCGCCAGGTGTTCAATGTATTCGGCCTGTCCGTCGGTCGCATCGCCCAAACCGCCCGGCAATTGCACGCTGTGCGTTACGTCGAAGACCACCGGATAACCGAAGCCGCGCATAATCGGAAACGACCGCATATCCACGACCAGATTGTTATAACCGAAGCTCGTGCCGCGTTCGGTCAACATCAATTCGCGGCAACCCCCGGCTTCGACTTTTTCAATGATGTTGGCGACATCCCACGGCGCCAGAAACTGACCTTTTTTGACGTTGACCACGCGCCCGCTCGCCGCCGCCGCCAATAGCAAATCGGTTTGACGGCACAAGAACGCCGGAACCTGCAACACATCGGCGACTTCGGCCACGGCGGCGACTTGCTCGGTTTCGTGAATGTCCGTGATGACCGGCACGCCGATGTCGTCCTTCACGCGCTGCAAAATCCGCAAGCCTTCTTCCAGGCCGAAGCCGCGAAACGAGCGCGCCGAAGAGCGATTGGCTTTGTCATACGAAGCTTTGAAGATGTACGGCATATCCAATCGCTCGGCGATGCGCGCAATCTCGGCGGCCATCTTCAAGACGTGACGTTCGGATTCGATGACGCACGGCCCGGCAATCAAAAACAAATCGCCTTCGCGGCGTCGGATGGTTTGGTAAATACTGCTCATTCAATTTACTTCAGTTATCGCGGCTCAATCGTCTTTTTATTTCCAACAGGCGACTGTTCCAGCTTTTCCAATTCGCGCTGTTGAATCTCAAGATTGGAAGGACGCTTCTGATTTCTGTTATCAATCTTGGCCTCTTTAGTAACTATACCGGCATCAATCGTAAGAATAATCTCTCGCTCATAAACCGATCCATAA
>CAZRXE010000149.1:0-2991 GCA_964603695.1 uncultured Heliomicrobium sp. | reverse complement strand
GACGCCGACGCCGCGCCGGCCAGGCTCAAAAACGAACGACGGGAAAATTGAGAGATCGGTGATTTGGTCATATTGGAAAGGTTCCTCGATAAAAGTAGGACAACCTGCCGAGGTTGTCCTGCGTTGTCGGAAATACTCTTCGCCGCAAACTGAGCAACCTCGGCAGGTTGCTCTACGCTGTTTTAATTCATCTTGTCGTGACAATAGGTGCAATCGGTGCTGGCTTTGTTCGCCTGGTGGCAATTCATGCAATTGGCCATATTGATTTTTTTCATCTGGTACATCTGCTCCAACTCTTTAACCTCGCCGTGACATTCGGCGCAGCTTGCGCCCGCCGTCAAATGCGCGCGGTGGCTGAAAAAAACATAGCTTGGAATTTCATACACGCGCACCCATTTGATCTCGCGTTTGTCTTTGGCGAAGCCGGCCAGCTTTTGAATTGCTGGGCTGTCGGTTTTGACTTCTTCGTGACACTGCATACACATTGCTGCCGAAGCCAATCCCATTCGTTCGCCGGGTTCCGGGTTCTTATGACAGGTCGCGCATTTCAGATTTTGCGCTCCAGCGTGGAGCTTGTGACTGAACGGAATGGGCTGTGTTGGGCCGGGCAGTTTTTCAGTTTGCGCGCCAGTGTTCGCAATTGCCGCAACCAAACCAGCCGCGACGAGACAGCCAAGCTGCAAGATGGTTTTCAGTCGTTTCACAACTCTCCCTTTCGCATCTGCTCAGCCAGATATTCCGACGCGCGCATTGCCAGCGCCAGAATCGTCAGCGTGGGATTTTGCGCGCCGCCGCTGACAAAGCTGCTGCCGTCCACGACAAACAGATTTTTGATGTCGTGGCTTTGATTCCATTTGTTCAGCACGCTGGTTTTCGGATTGTCGCCCATCCGGCACGTGCCGAGTTCGTGCATGCTGCGACCGGGATTGTTCATGATCGGATTGCGATGAAGTACCTCGCACCCGCCATCCTCGAAAAACTGGCTGATGGTTTCCACGGCATCTTTGGCCATGTTGTATTCGTTGTCGGTGTATTTGATGTTGAAGTTGAGTACCGGAATTCCCCAGGCGTCTGTGACTTTCGGATCGAGTTTGACGTGATGTTCAAACCGCGCCAGCGTTTCGCCCATGATCGTCGTGCCGATGCCTGCGTTGCGATGAACTTTCAATTGATCGTCCAATTCCGCGCCCCACGTGGGAAAGTATTTGGCGTCGGGCGTTTGCCCAGGATTCACATCACAAGCGTAACCGCGCAGGAAATTTTTCTCTTTGGTTTTCAGATTGCGAAAGCGTACCAGCACGCCTGAACCGCTCAAACCGCGCGTCACTTTGCCGTTTTTGGCCTCGGGGATGACGCCGTAAACACCGCCGGGAATGTAAAACTGATCGTGCCAGTAATGCCCCAAAACTCCGCTGGAATTGGCGATTCCGGAATTGAGCAAAATGCGTGTGCTTTCCAGGCACGAAGCGCCAAGCACAACGACTTTGGCTTTGGCGTGCAGCTCCCTGCCCGATTGCCTATCCACGAAATTGACGCCGTTGGCTTTGCCGGTTTTCTTGTCCACCCTCACGTTGCGGACAACGGCATTCGGCACGATAGTCAAATTGCCAGTGGCTTGCGCGGCAGGCAGCAACAGGTTCATTGAACTGGCAAACTGCCCATCGCCCAGCGCGCGCCGAATCTTCGTAATGCGCATCCCACGCGAAGCGCCAACTTTGTTCAGGCGTTCGATTACCGCGCCATCGGGTGAAGCGTCGTCCACAAAAATCCCATCCGGCAATTGCGGCAAACCTTCCTTGCGCCCCGAAACGCGAAAGATCGGCTCGACGCGGTCGTAAAACGGCGCAAGCTCGGCATAACTGATCGGCCAATTGTCGCCGTATCCGTCGTGGTCTTTGGCTTTCAAGTCGTAATCGCTCAGCCGATACGACATTCGCCCCCAGAAATTCACCTTGCCGCCGATCATCCGAATGCGCGCCCAACTGTAAGGGATCTTTGTGCTGTAGGTGTACGGCACTTGCTCAGGATCAACCCACTGATTGGCATTGAATTCCGTCGCTTGATACACCAGCGACAGCCTGCCCGGTTTGCCCAAGCCCCGATACGGCAATTCGTACACGGGCTTCATCGTGCGCTGATGATTGAAGTCCACCAACGGCCCGGCATCCAGCAACAAGCACTTCGCGCCTTTTTGCGTCAGCACGTACGCGGCCATTCCACCCGAAGCGCCGGAGCCGACAATCAGTACATCGTATTCTTTGGTTTCCATCACAAATCCCCTTTGCGAGCCTGCTCTGCCAGATACTCCGACGCTCGCATTGCCAGCGCCAGAATCGTCATCGTCGGGTTTTGCGAACCGCCGGTGACGAAGCTGCTGCCGTCCATCACGAACAGGTTTTTCACATCGTGGCTTTGATTCCATTTGTTCAGCACGCTGGTTTTCGGATTTTCGCCCATTCGACAAGTCCCGACTTCGTGGATGCTGTAACCGGGCGGATACATCTTGTCGTTCTGATGCAGCACTTCAAAGCCTGCGTCTTTGAACACCTGACTGATCGTGTCCACGGCGTCTTTGGCCATGTTGAATTCGTTGTCAGTGTAGCGGCAGTTAAAGTTCAAGACCGGAATGCCCCAGGCGTCTGTCACTTTCGGGTCAAGCCGGACATGGTTTTCAAAGCGCGGCAGAACTTCGCCCATGATCGTTGTGCCGATGCCTGCTCCGCGATGCGTGTCGAGTTGTTTTTGAAGCTCCGCGCCCCACGCTGGAAAAAGCTTGGCGTCCGGCGTTGATCCCGGATACAGGTCGCAGGCGTACCCGCGCAGAAAGTTTTTGGCTTTCGTGTTTGGGTCTTTCAAGTTGCGAAAGCGCGGAATGTAACCCGCGCCGGCGACAAGTCCGCGAGGAGCTTTGCCGTCTTTGGCTTCAGGCATAACGCCCATCACGCCGTTGGAAATATAAAACTGATCGTGAAGGTAATGCCCCAACACTCC
>CAZRXE010000148.1:0-7467 GCA_964603695.1 uncultured Heliomicrobium sp. | reverse complement strand
GATTGCCACGGCGGCGATCCGATGGAAACGCAGAACAAGTTGAAGGCGCACGTTCAGCCGCGCAATCCCGAACTCTGGAAATCCACCGCCAATCCGCAACGTCTGGCGACAGCCTGGTTGGAAGAAAGCGCCGAATTCGTGCGCTTCATCAATCCCGGCGATTTCCGCGCGGCGGACCTCGCCTGCGGCAAATGTCACGAGCGCGAAGTGGCCTGGAACAAGAAAAACATGATGACGCACGGCGGCGTGCTGTGGGGCGCAGCGCTTTATAACAACGGCGCATATCCATACAAAGACGCGCACTTCGGCGAAAGCTACAGCGTGGACGGCAAGCCGCAAATCATTCTGACCAATCCCGCGCCGAGCGCCGAAGAAACCTTGAAACATGGCATTCTGCCTTACTTAATGCCGCTGCCGCGCTGGGAAATCACCCAGCCCGGCAACATCCTCCGCGTGTTCGAGCGCGGCGGCGAATTGAAAGGTCTGCCTTCGGACATAGGTAGTCCCAATATCTTCGAAATTCCAGGCAGGCCGGACGTGAAGTTGAGCGACCGCGGGCTAGGCACCCGGCTCCGAACCGATCCGGTGTTTCTGGGCTTACAGAAAACACGCTTGCTTGATCCGCTGCTTTCAATGATGGGAACAAACGAACAACCGGGCGATTTTCGTTCTTCCGGTTGTACTGCCTGCCACGTGGTTTACGCCAACGACCGCGATCCGAAACATTCGGCGCAATTCGCGCAGTTCGGAAATATGGGAAAGACGCAAACCGCAGATCCGACCATTCCCAAAAATGAATCCGGCCATCCGATCAAGCACCAAATGGTTTTGGGCCCGCCGTCCAGCACTTGCATGGTCTGCCACATACATCCCGGCGGAAACATGGTTACCAGTTATTACGGAATGACTTGGTGGGATAACGAAACCGACGGCAAGCTGATGTATCCCGACAAACAGCCAAATCTGAGCGCGGAACAAAAAGAAGAAATTCAGTTGCGCAATCCCGAAGGTTCGGCCCTGCGCGGTTTGTGGGGACAAGACAAGAACTTTCTGGCCAATATCTGGAATGATGTGAATCCGAAAGCGCAGCGCACGCAGTTCGGCGATTTCCACGGTCATGGCTGGGTTTTCCGAAACGTTTACAAGACCGACCGCAAAGGCAACATGCTTTCCTCGCGCGGCACGAAGATCGCACCGGAAGACCCGGAAAAATTCAAAAAAGCCGTCCACATGGAAGACGTGCATCAAAAGGTCGGTATGCAATGCGCCGATTGTCACGTCAGCAATGATGTTCATGGCAACGGCAACCTTTACAATGAAGCGCGCGCGGCCATTCAAATTGATTGCATTGATTGCCACGGCACAATTGATAAAGTGGCGACCCTCACAGTTTCCGGGCCATCTGCCGGCGCGGGACGTTTTAAAGGGAAGATTGTCACCACGCCAAAAGACCTGACCAGGATCAAAACACGCAATGAACGCGGACGATCAATTCCGATGTTCCAGCGGATCAATGCTGAAGCCAAGCGCGTAGTGATCGGCAGCGACGGCAAACCGGAAGCCGATAAAGACGGCAAGCCGCGCGAAATCACGTTGCGTCCCGGCGACATTGTTCAAAACTCGTTGGTCGTTCCGGGCCAATGGTGGCGAGTGGTGCAAACGATTGACACTGTCGCTCAAAACCGCACGGTCAAGATCGGCAATGACGACGTGCAATATCGCAGCCGCGATTACAACGACTCATCGGCCTGGGCCAAGACTGTGCAACGCGACGGGAAAACCTGGGCTGATCCAAACGTCGCAGAATCCAAGCTGGCGCACGCCAATGGCAACATGACCTGCTACGCCTGCCACACTTCGTGGACGACAAGTTGTTTCGGTTGCCATCTGCCGATGATCGCCAACAAACAAAAGCCGATGTTACACAACGAAGGTCAGGACAACCTGCGCAACTACACGCAGTATAACTTCCAGACCCTGCGTGACGACATCTATATGCTCGGCAAGGACAGCACTGTAAGCGGTCATCGCATCGCCCCAACACGCTCGACTTGCGCCGTGCTGGTCGGTTCGCAAAACCAGAACCGCGAATGGCTCTATTCGCAACAGCAGACCATCTCTTCCGAAGGCTACAGCGGACAAGCGTTCAGCACCTTCGTGCCGCATACCGTCAGCACTTCGGAAACGAAGGTTTGCACCGACTGCCACGTTTCCAAATCCAACGACAACAACGCTGTCATGGCGCAGTTGCTGATGCTGGGAACGAACTTCGTCAACTTCATCGGCCGTTTTGCCTGGGTTGCGGCGGGAGAGCACGGCATTCACGCCATCGCTGTCACCGAACGCAACGAGCCGCAGGCCGTAATCGGTTCCAGTCTGCATAAAATGGCCTATCCCGAAGAGTACGCGAATCACGTCAAAGCGGGCGGTGAATTGAAAGAGGTTTACGAACACACTACCCACAACCAAGCGTTGGGCATTCAGGTGCGCGGCGAATACGCCTATGTCGCCAATGGGGAAGGTGGCTTGCGTGTATACGACATCGCCAACATTGACAACAAAGGCTTCAGCGAACGCATCACCACCGCGCCGGTGTCTCCCATAGGCCAGCGGTTTTACGTCCGCACGAAGTACGCTACCGGCGTGGCTTCTCCGACGACGCTCGGCGTTGACCCGACGCGCAAACATCGCCCGGAGAATCAGGAAGCTGAAAACCGCGACGATAAACAGCCGATTCATTTGCTCTATGCCTTCCTCTATGTCAGCGACAAGTATGAAGGTCTGGTTGTGATTGGCGATAAGAAGACCGGCGTGGCCACGCTGCTTGACGGCAATCCGTCGAACAACTTCCTGAAACGCGGGCTGGCCTTCAATCCCGGCGGCGCGCTTAACGGAGCATCGTCCATTACCATCGCCGGTGTGTATGCGTACATCACCTGCGACCGCGGCTTGGCCATTGTCAATTTGAATAATCCATTGGAACCGAAGTTGGTAGGCGAAATCGGAGGATTCAATAACGCCCACGCTGTGCAGATTCAGTTCCGCTATGCCTTTGTTACCGACAACGAAGGCTTGAAAGTCGTGGACATCACCAACCCCGAAAAAGCGCGCCTGATCGAAGGCTCTCTGGTCAAGATCGAAGACGCGCATAACCTTTACCTGGCGCGCACCTACGCTTATGTCGCGGCGGGCAAAAACGGTCTGGCCATCGTGGACATCGAAAAACCAGAGAAACCGAAACTCGATCAGATGTTTAACGCCGACGGCAAGATCAACGACGCTCATGACGTGAAACTTGGGATGGTCGCCAATTCGCTGTTCGCCTACGTTGCCGATGGCAAAAACGGCTTGCAGGTGGTGCAGATGATGTCGCCGGAAGAGAACGCGAACATTTACGGCTTCTCCCCCAAACCGACGCCGAAGTGGATTGCGAAACACCATATTCCAGGTGAGGCTCTGGCGCTGTCGAAAGGTCTCGACCGCGACCGCGCAGTGGACGAATCCGGCAATCAGCTTTCTGTGTTCAACCGACGCGGCGCGCGTCCGTTCAATCTGACGGAAATGCAGCGGATGTATTTACGCGAGGGACAACTCTACACCGTCACCGACGACATCCCGCCCAAACCGAGGAACACACAGCCTCGCGCTGAAGCGGAAAGCAGTGCAAATGCCAGTTGGTCGCTTTTCAAAACCAGTTGGGTAATTCAGCTTTTCTTCGGACTGATGGTGCTTGCCGGGTGCGTATACGCTGTTCGCCGAAAGCCGTAAATTTGCCGTCTCAGGCGGTTGACGGAATGGGGGCATTTGGCTAAGATGCCCCCGCCTTCGACGAAGGCAACGTTCTTAAGACATTAGGTGTTACAGATTGTGGGGCTATAGCTCAGCTTGGAAGAGCGCTGCAATGGCATTGCAGAGGTCGTCGGTTCGAGCCCGACTAGCTCCACTTCTCACTCACTTTTCCTTCCTGGATTTTCTCTTCAAATTCTTCACATAACCAGCAAAAGTAAATTCCTGCGCCCATCGTACGTTTTGCTATTGTCCGTTTATTGTTGCAGCCACTCGCAACTGGGTTTTGGCTGGTTCAGCCAGCGTTGGCATCATGTAGATTTCGTTATTGTCCAGGCAATAGACCGCAAAACAATCAAATTCATCAGCTTCATATTTGTAGCGTTTGGTTCCGTGGTGACCGTGAATACGTAGGGCAGTGAACAGAATGCATTCATTGCGCAAGTGGCCTATTTTCAGCTGCACGCGCAAAAGCTGCAAGCCGGTGTCAACGACCAAGTCGTAAGGCGCGCCGCCATCAAATGGCAATGAGGCGATACAGCCCGCCTGGGCGATATAGCCCGCCTGGATGTAGGCGGTGAAGATTTTGGATTTGCTCAGATTGCCTCTGCTGCTGGGCGTTTGACCGGGGCTAGTATTTTTCATTTTACCTCCTTGTCGGTTGCTCTTGAGCAGGAGCGGGATTGTAATCGCAGGCCAACGGCAACGATAGAGATTGATCGCCGTCAATGATTGACTTGCTTTTAGACCTCTCATAATGTGCGGACGGCATGGCCTCCAAATATTGTCCAACGTGCAATGAAACGTATCCTACAAATGAGCGCATCTGCCGGCGCGATCAGGAAGTTCTTTCCTTGAAAGACCCATATCATTTGGTGGGAAGGACGTTGATAGACAAGTACAAGATCACGGCGCTGGTCGGATTGGGCGGGATGGGTGCGGTTTATCACGCCTATCATTTGGGAATTGATCGTCGCGTCGCGTTCAAAATTCTTCAGCCAAATCTGGCCGTCGGCGATGATTACGTCGTGGAACTGTTCGAGCGAGAGGCAAAGCTAGCTGGCAGACTAATGCACGAAAACATTGTGGATGTGACGGATGCCGGTCATACGCCGGATGGCATTGCCTACATCGTTATGGAATGGCTGGAAGGGCGGACGCTCGATGAAGAGTTGTCGCGGCTGGGACGTTTCGATTTCAAACGCGCAGTCGGTATCATTGCCCAGATTACTGCCGCACTTGTTGAAGCCCACTCCAAGCGCGTCATTCATCGCGATTTGAAGCCAGGCAACATCATGCTCGTTGACACGGCGGATGGCCGCGATCAAGTCAAGGTTCTTGATTTCGGGATCGGGAAGGCGATTGAAGGAACCACTGCCGATTCACCTGTTTCTGCGTTGGTGGGAACGCCGCAATTCGCCAGCCCGGAGCAATTGACCATCGGCAGTCACATTGATGGGCGTTCGGATATTTATTCGCTAGGCGTGATTTTCTATCGTCTGTTGGGCGGGCAATTGCCGTTCAACTGCACTTCGATGGGCGAATTGTTGCGGATGCAATTGACCGTGACTCCGCCACCGCTTGGCGAACTTCGACCGGAAACTCCGCCCGGTATTGAGGTTTTGGTCAATGAAATGCTGGCGAAAGACCCTGCCGGACGGCCCCAAAGTGCGGGCGAAGTACTGGCGCGATTGGCGAGACTTCAAATAGAGAGCTTGGACAGCGCCAATTACCGAGAACATATCCACACAATGGGTTTGGCGAACTTGAAAACTCGCGAGTTGGAGGAACGAACAACGGAAGAGTTTGTCGTAATTTCGCCGCCGCCCAAGTCCGACCGTGAAACGCGCCTTCGTGCTGTACCGCCGGGCCAAAAAAGCGTAGACAAACGCGGCAGAGCTTCTTTGCTCTATGGTTCGGCAATTCTGGCCACAGTGCTGGCGGGAAGTTATGGCTTGTATCGTTTCCGGCAAACTCCTGTTCCTGCGCGAGAAGGGCAAGCGATCATCGGCAACGCAACCTCGCCATCACCGTCACCCGTGCCGATGGAAACCCCAACAAGTTCCCCTGCGGTTGCCGTCAGCAAACCGAAACCAACCAACAAACCAACTTCAACCCCAACGCCGCTCAAGCCGTCGCCGACCGCTGGAATCAGCCCTGCCGCTCGGCAAAGAGCTGCGGAGCATTTGCGGCGCGCTCGCGAGCTTTACAATCAGAGCGAATATCAGCCGGCGCTTCGCGAATGTAATGAAGCTCTCAGGCTTAATCCCAATCAAACGGAAGCGCGCGAATTAAAACGTAAGATCGGCAAGGTCATCAGAATTCTGAACAACCGTTAAACGGCTTGGCCTGGAATCACTATCGGCTTGACTGCCAATCGGTTTTGAGTTTGAATGCAGCCCGTTTGCGGATTGCGGCTCCACCGCAGTAGTTCTTTCCAGCAAATTTATTCCTGAAAGACCCCTTCGCCGGAAACGGCTCAATTGATCGGAATGCCCATCCGAAAAAACCAAATCGCCGAAATCATTGTAGTGAAATCTGTTCGTGTTGAAGCTTCAAGCCAAACGCCCAAGCCTAAAAACTGTGCTGCAAGCAACCTACACGGCAAACGCCAAATCAATGGTCTGGTTCGCGACACCGAAATGCCGGAATGCCGGAATAAATGACAAGGTGTTCGCTCGACCTTGATTCCTGTCCCTGCTCACAGTCCGCACTGCCCCGCTGATTATCATCATCCATTGTCTTTTTAAGTCGTGATACTCGTCGCGATCAGCATCAGGAGTTGTATTCAATGAGAAGCTTGAGAAGTTCCAGGTTTGCGCACCGCTCGATGTTTGCCAAATTATCCCTTCAGCCGGTGTTTCGTCTTTCAATCATTATTGCCGTGCTGGCGTGTTTTTTTATTTCATTCTTGACGTGGCGGAACGGGGCTGCCGCCGGCCCTGAAACGGCTTTGAACAAATTGCGGCGCGTGGGCGCGCGTTTGCGGTCGGCGATTAATTTTGTGCCGGCTGTCGCGGTGCAGGGCGGCGTCGGTTCGCGAACTACGATTTCGACCATCGTTGGCGGAGGCTTCGCGACCAACGCACCGGTCAAACGCGCGCCGATGGTTTTACCGACAGCCGTGGCTATTGATCCGCAAGGACGTGGGTTTTACGTCATTGACGAAGCCAAAGGCGCGAGCTTGCTGCGATTCGTCAATACGACGAACGCGGCGGTGACGCTGGCCGGCGTGACTATTCCGCCCGGCGAAATCAATCTAATCGCGGGTGGCGGAATCGCGGCGGAAGCGGCTTCATTGCGCGAAGTTGATTTGACGCAGGTGACGGGAATGACCGTTGATCCGACGGGCGATGTGGTTTACATCACCACGCCTATTCTCAGCGCGATTCGAGCCATCAATGTCGGCACGCAAAATTTCAGTATTTTGCGCCAGACGATTCCGCCCGCGACCATCAAGACCATCTTTACCATTTCCCGCTCCGATTTCGGTGCCATCACAATGTCGCCCAACGCGAATACTCCACGGCAATTTTTTTATATCGGCTCGGCGCAATTTGGCAGCGCGCGTCTGGTTTACAAACTCGACCCGGAAGCCAACCTCGGCAGCGGAGACGAAACCGTTTATGCCGGTGGAGGTTCGCCGTCGTCCGGCAACGGTGACGGACAATTGGCGACTCA
>CAZRXE010000147.1:0-3746 GCA_964603695.1 uncultured Heliomicrobium sp. | reverse complement strand
GATCCCTGTTTCCGGCAGCGGAGACATCCTAGTCCCCGAACACGCTATGCGCCGTTTTGATGAAACCGGCTGCGACGCCGTTCACATCGGGCGCGGTGCTATCGCCAATCCATTCATTTTCCGCCAAACCTGGGAAGCGATGAACGGTCTGGAACCTTACCGCCCCACGCCGCAAGAACTACACGAAACCCTGCTGGAATTCCGCGACCTGCTGCGCGAACACATGCCGGAAAAAGGCGTCATCGGAAGAATGAAGATGATGTCGGCGCAATTGCTGCGCGGCGTTCCCAACGGCACGCCGATCCGTCAATCAGTATTGCGTTCGCCGACGGTGGATGAAATGGAACCGCTCTTCGCCGAATACTTCGCGCTGGCGGAAGTCCACGGCTACAGCTACGAATTGCAATCCGCGCCGGCAGAAGACGCGGAACTGGCCGAATGCGGCGTGTGACAAGCTCTTGTTCAGCAATCCTCATTTAAATTTGGCGGAAAGATACCTGGCGAATTGTTCGACAAAAGGGTGATGTCCGCCCAGAAACAAGAACGCGACGACGACTCGGCGTGAAGATGTGGATTGGGTCATGCAGATAAACGTCCACCTCAACATGAAAAAGTGGCGGCAATTTGCCCGAACGAAATCGCCGCCACACAAGGGTTCACTGAAACGGCGAAGCTCAGAACCGCAGCTTCATGACCATTTCGATCTGACGCGGATCGTTGGTTCCCAGCCCGTAAGTTCCGAACGAACCGGAGTTTTGCAATTGGCCGATTTTCAGGTTTTGCGTCGGATTGGCGGTAATGGTGTTTTGCAGCACCGTGCCGCCGGTGCTGGTGTTGATGCCGCCACGAAGTTGCGTGTGGTTGAAGACGTTGGTGGCTTGCGCCGACAGGTTCAGCGCGAAGCGTTCCGTCAGTTTGACGTTCTTTTCCAGCGACAAATTGCTGTTCCACGTCCAGGGCGAACGAATATCGCTGAAGCCCGCCGCCGACGTGCCGTACCAGAAAATGTCCGCCACCTGCGAACCGTTCGGCGTGGTCACGACGCGACCGGCGAAAGCGTCAATGTTGTATTTCAGGAAGCAGCGATTGCACGGCGTGATGACGCGACCGCTGGGCAAGGTGACGGATGTGCGACCGTCGTACCAGCGTTGCAATTCCTTCGGCACTTCAAAGGGCACGCCCGGAACCAGATCGGGCAGGCCGTTGATGGCGTTGGTTGCGCCGCCGGAGATTTGCGCCAGCAATCCGCTTTGCATATTTAGCGAACCGCCCAAGCGCCAGCCGCCCAACACACCATTGGCAACGCGATTTTTCAAATCCAGCAATTTGCCCGAGCCGATCGGCGCATCGTAAACCCACGACGCGACGAAACGCTGCGGCAAATCGTTGGTCGAAGGTTTGCGATTCGTCCGGTACAAATCCGGGCGAATATTGGCGAAATAATTCGAGTTGCTGTCGCCGTAGCCGTTATTGCTTTGAGCGTTGTAGTTGCTCATTTCAATCAGCTTCGACCAGGTGTAATGCGCGTTGAATTGCAGGCCGTTGGCGAATTGCCGCGTCACTTGCAACTGCATGGCGTGGTAATCCGACGTGCCGACGGTCAGGTGAATGCTGTTGCCCTGATGCGGGTAAGGGAAAACGGATTCGATGCGCTGAATCGTGCGGTTGCGGATGTTGCCCGCACCGAAAGGAATCAGCGGCCCCGTCGCCGGTTGGAATGGGTTTTGAATTTGTTGGGTTGAAGGATTCGTCGTGCCGTTCGATTGAATGTAGGTGTTGCGCCAATCGCTGAGCAACGCTTGATCCACAAGCTGTGCGCTGTTGATCGGGATGAAGGTCACCTGCAACCGGCTGCCGTGCGAACCTACATAGCCGGCGGAGACGATCCAGTTGTTGCCGACCTTCTGTTCCAGGAAGGCGTTCCACTGTTGGACGAAACCGTTCTTGTAATCCTGCGGAAAGCGGCGCACGAGGCCGCCGTAAATGCCCGGCGCGGTTTCGTCAGCGCCCAGCGGCGGCACGATGGTGTTGATCGAAAGGCTGTTGAACGGCGCAACCAGCACACCGGCGGGCGACGTGCCGTAAGGTGAAGAGTTGTTGCCGGAATTCAGCCCGGACGTAATCGTTGCGGGCGCAAATGGCCCCGCGCCGTAAAATCCTGGGCCGTCGTTGTAACCCGTGTTCGACGGAACATACGTCAGCCCGTAACCGCCGCGCGCCACCAGCGAACGCGTGATTTGATAGGCCACGCCCAGACGCGGGCCGAAGTTACCGTATTCGGTCGGCCACATATTGCGTCGGTTGTCGCCGACGCCGGGGAAGATGATCCGACCTGCCGTGCCGAAAGGATTTTTCTGATCCAGGTCAATGGCGCTGATGCGATTGTAACGTTCGGTCGGGCCGGGTTGCACGTCGTAGCGTAAACCCAGATTGAGCGTCAGCCGGTCGTTTACGCGCCAGTCATTTTGCGTGTAAAGCGCCTGATACTTTTGCGCCAGCGCCAGCCGGACGGTGAAACCCGAACGCACCTCCAAAAAGCCCGCGCCCAGCGCAATCGAAGCCAGTCCCAAACCATTGAACGAAGCGTCGGCTGTGGCGGGCAGGCCGCCCGTCGAACCGTCTGCGTTGATGTTGGCGCGCGTGTATTGATCGCCGGTGACGATGTTCACAGAATCAAACAGGTCATTGTAATTCGACAGCAACACGCGATAAGTGCCGCCGAATTTGTGCGTCCATTTGCCGCGCGTCCAGGTGACGCTGGCGTTCAGGTCGGAATTGGTCTGGCGTTCGCGTTTGTGCAGGAAGGTGTTTTCACTCAGGTTGCTGATGCGTCCCGGAATGAAGGTCGGAGGCGAGCCGCCGGTCAAATCCAGCGCCTGAATTTCTTTCGGGATGCCGAATTGGTTGAAGTCGAAATCCTTGAAGGCATCGGCTTCGTTGTCGCTGTGAATGCGGTTGACGCCGAAACGCACGTCCAGCACCAGCGACGGGCTGATGGACCAGGTGTCGCCGAAGGAAATGTAGGGGTTCTTGTCGGGCTGTTGATTACCGACGAATTCATTGCGGCTGTAATACGGATTGTCCGGCCCCCACGAACGCGGCGTGACAATGTTGCCCAATTGAATGCCGCCCGTGGCGTAAAAGTTATGCGCGCGCCAATTCCAATCCACGCGGGAATTGACGTTGTTCTTGCGGAAGGTCTGCAAGCCACGATAGAAGAAGTTGTTGTTGTTGAAAATGTCGTCCGGCGTGCGATTGGGCAGCGGATAGGCTTTGAGCAGAGCCAGACCTTGCGCGTTCAACCTGGCCGCAGGCAGCGGGCTGGTATGCACCAATCCGGCAGCGTCCGTGAAAGTCGGAAACTGCGTGCGGTTGTATTGCGAAGTCGTGCCGATGCGCGTGACATTGAACGGATCGAAAATTTTGATCGGAACCGGTCTGCCGCCGACGTTGACGTAAGTTTCGCTGAAATCACCGGCACGTTCTTTGGCCGTCGGCACGGTCTTCAAAAAGTCGTAGTTGCGGTTGAAATACAGCCCTTCGTAACTGGCGAAGAAAAACGCCTTGTCGCGAATGATGCGTCCGCCGAAGGTTCCGCCGTAAGTGTGCGCCTTGAAAGGGCCGCGCGCGATGCTCTGCGCGTTGTTGCTGAACGAATTGGCGTTCAGGGCTTCGTTGCGAATGCTGTAAAAACCCGAACCGTGATATTCGTTGGTTCCGCCTTTGGTGGTGAAGACCACCACTCC
>CAZRXE010000146.1:0-5711 GCA_964603695.1 uncultured Heliomicrobium sp. | reverse complement strand
GCGGTCACATGATTGAGACCCGCTCGCTCCACGCGCGCTTTGAAGGCATTGAAAACGAGTTTGGCCATAAATGCCTTGTTGCCGCGCTCGGTTTGTTTCAGGACGGGAATCTGACGCGCGATGCCCGTTGAGGTGTTCTCTTCGTGCGTATGCATGGCTGCGGTGAACTCCGTTTCGCCAATGGCGGCCACGTCCAACCCAGCTTTTTCGGCCACGCTCCATTTCGGATCGGCCTTGATTTCTGCCAGCGTGTTGAAATATCGCTGTTTGGCGGCATCGTTGAAGATGGGCTTGCCGATTTTATTTCCCTGTGTGTCCTTTCTTCGATAAGGGAACGTACCTTTGACGATTTCCGGCGCGGCTTTTCTCCACGTGCGAGGTTCTGCCAGCGCCAGCTTGCGCCCTTGTCGGAAGAGAAAAGAAAATTCGCCCCCTGCGCTCAAACTGCGCTGTGCGTCGCCCAGCATCGAGACGGGCTTCAGCGCGCGCGGTCGCAGTAGATGATTTAGCTTTTCATTGATTTCCGCGAAGCGCCCGCCGTCTCTCTGGCTGATGGCGTCCATTGCCTGCGTTACCAGGCGTCCCACGTAGTTGATGTCAGCAGGGGCAAGGGAGGCTTTGGCTTTTGCTTCCCGTGTGGCTGTCGCCCATTTCCTGACGTCGAATCCGGCGGGCAAAGGGACTTTCTCGGAATATTCGCTGGTGGTGTAAATCCTATCTCGCAATACTTCCCCGCCAATTTTCTTGCTCACGTACTGGCCTGCCTTCATTACCGCCTTTGCAATTGATCCCTGATCATCTGATGGGGCGTCTTCCTCAACCCGCAATCCTTTGGCTTTCGTGCGTACTTCGGGCAGGCCGGCGGGACGCTCAGAACGTCCCCGTTGGTCAAGGTGGTCATAGATCGCGCCAGCGCGAATTAAGGCACGGGCGGGTTCCAGTAATAACGCATTGTCGGTGGCGTGGGAAATGATACGAGTGGCACCGAACGCTCGCTGGCGACCACGCAAATAATCACTGGCTTCCTGCGCGCGCTGGAAAAGTGCGGCGGGCATTTCCTGGATCGCGCGCACGCGATTATCCGCACCGAGATAAACCAGCGTGACAAACCCCTCTTTTGCCTGCAAGGTCTTGCCGAGTCGCATCGCATCAGCGGGCGTCTGAATGGGCTGGCTGAGTAAGTCGTGTGGCACAGAGGGCGTAAGCAGTATTTCCTGATGGTTAGGGATGGAGTGATATTGCGGTGCTCGCAAAGTCGGATCAATGACCGCGTATTCGCCAGAGTTGATAATGACATGTCCCTTGAACCCTGGCACGGTTTCGGCAAATCGCTGGGTGTTGAGCAGATCGGCACGGGAAGCTTTCGGGCGTCCGCTGGGGTGATTATGCAAGAGGTAATAGCCATCAGCGCCCAGCCGCTGCATTCGTCGTTTCATCTCGGCGAATCCGCGTGTGGTGTTTTCGGTTGCAAAGGGCGCGGCGGAATCCGGCATCCGCGAAGTTGTTCCTTCGTGAGCAACGATCTGGCCGCCTTTGGTGTAAATGATACGGAAGGTCTCAATGCGGGGATCGCGGTAGACCTGGGCCAGTTGCGCTATGTCGTGCGCAGATTGCACGGATTGTCCGCGCAGGTCTATTCTGCCGGTGCGGGCGAGTTGGGCGGTGATGCCAAGGCCGGTAGTGCGGACGCCGCTGCCTCCCGCTGGCGATCCCACTCCTCTTCCCACTCTTCCTCGAAGGGGCTTTCGATCACCTCGTTGCCCCACTGCCATCTTTCCATCTGTGGAGGATAGGGTGTCGTCATCTCCTTCGCGGAAGTCTCGTCGGATGGCTTGGCTAAGTTGGTCGGCTTTTGGTTCAGCGTCGGTGCGGCGTTCATAAGTAAACTCTCCTTGCCGTCCAGCATAATCAGATTTCATCATGCTGGCAAGGTTGTTTTGCGCTTGCTCCCACGCCGGACGCAGTGCGCGTCGCACTTTTGCGCCAAACGCCTGAATCATCTCCGTCGCCCATTTCCCAAAGGCTTTGCCGCCTTCATAGAGGTGGTGTGCGGCAAGAGTGGTCAGATCGGCAACCACTTGCGTGATGTCGTTGGCCTGAGTTCCGCTCAGAGTTTCCTTGATCCGCTGGCGGGCTTCCTGTGCTGCTCGCAATAAAGTTTCTCCTGGCTTCATTGCGCCAGGTGCGTCAGGATCAATATCGGGCGCGGAGATTCGGTTCGCTTTGGTTTCCTCGTGGCGCCGCAGGGCTTCTTGATTGGTCGCAACGTCTTTGCCCTCGCTGATGAGTTTTTCCAGATAGCCGGGTTTCGTGGTGCCGTCGAGCAAGCGCGTGGTGAGACGTGCGGCTTCAGCCTCATTGATGGGTGCAGAATTTTCAAATCGGACAGGGCTTTTCGTGTTCCCATTCTTTAGCCAGTCTTTGAAGACTGGCATATCCATTTCTGTGATTGCGCCGCGACGGTCGGGGCCTTTGCCGTCATTGAAATGCGCGTCATAAAGCTTTTCAGCACCGGCTTGGTCAGTTGCGCCAAGAATCACTTTGTGTTCATCAAACTTGCCCGTGTCTTTGTCAATCTGGTCAACAACAAACACTTTTGCGGATTCAGGATGGTCGCCAATATAGACATCCAGATGTTCTTTGTCTGCGCCTTTGATGCCGAATTCACCATCAACCGAGCGGATATATCCATAATGATTTTCCATCGTTATGGCCCAGGGTTCGCCGTTGGAGCTAACGCCTGAGCGCGTCGAGCCGGCTGGGTTTTCGATGGAAATATCTAACCCGTGAACATTAATATGTGCTTTGCGATAATTCCCAGCCTCCTTCTGGGCCTCAGTGGGTTCAGCAAGATTATTGCGCGGCGAGGTGGCGGCTTCGTGCGCGGTCTGGTTGATTTGCTCGGAAAGACTTGGCGGGGCTACTTGCTGATCGCTTTGTTGATCGCGTGCAAGGCTTGGCTGCGGTTCTCGTCGTTCGGGGTTGTCTCGGCTACCGTGCGGCTCTGCGCTTGGCGCTTCAGCGAAATCCCCTTGCGCTGCCGGTTCTGCTCCGCCATCCGTTTCAGGCGTTCGGGCGCGATTTTCGGCGCGTTGTTCATTAGGCGCATCAATTCCTGCCGCGTCGCTTCCTCTCCGGCTTTCTGCCAGGCTTCTTTGTCGAAGTTTGAGGGTGGTTTCGATCCAGTGTCGGGTGATGTTGGTTGCTTCATAGTCGCCATTATACCTCTCTGCAAGTTGGTGTAAATCACGAATACGCACAGCCTGCGCACGTGGTGGAATGGGAGCTTCCAGCAGGGCCTGTACTTTGGGGTCGGCCAGGAATTCATCTTTTCGCGCATTGAATAAATCTGAAGCGGCAAGCGTGGCGGCAACGGTTTCTTTCAGGTTCTCTGACCAATTCCCCGCTTTGGTTGCCAGCAATTGCTGCCAATGATCAGGGCTCATCTGCGATGCCCGAATGATCTTCGGATCGTTTACGAGGTCTTGCGCGACGGCATCAAGAATTTGCTGTGGCGAAGCATCAGGGGTGATGTCCAGATGCTTCGCCCATTCAGGATGGCGTGCGAGCGGTGCCAAATTTTCGCCCGATTTACTTATCAACGCCTTTTCAGCAAGGGAGCGCAATTTGCCAAATTTGCCGACATTTTCTTGGCGGTTGCCAATGCGTGCGGCGCGCGCGGCCATCAATTCTTGCAGATAACGGCGTTCGACCAAATTGGCTTCACTTAATTGGGGCGCTGGCTCTGCTTTGGCTTCTGCTTTGGGCAAAAAATGCTGCTGGCCTTCTTCGGGCTTAGGCCCTTCATTGGCGCGAGCCATTTGATCAAGTTCTTCGTCGGTCGGAGCGGTGCGGGTCAGGGCTTCAGCGTCGGGTTGCTCATCGCTCGCTCTAACTTCGCTTGTGGTATCTCGCCCCAACTCGGCACGCGGGGCTTCCCTGTCAGTGGTGCGGGTGGCTTCGGTGGCTTCCGTTCGTGTTTCCGGTTCGGCGCGAGTCTCAGCGCGATTCGCTGTTCGATCTTGTGATACTGGTTCGTTCGGTGCATCCTCGCCATCCAAGTCAGTTCGTTCATTTCGGCTTGGGTCATTTGCTTGTGCCTCCTTGGTTCGGTAATGCGCTTCTTCCTCGGCGGCTAATTTCCGCTCAGCGTTGAAATCCGCCATTGATTCAGGACGTGCGGTGGTGCCGTGTTCTTCCAAAAACGACAACACTTCATCATCGAAGGCGTCGTCGAAGCTTCTGCCATCGGGCATTCGATAGTCGGAATCGCGCAAGAGTTCGCGCGCATCATTGATGCTGGCTTTTGCTTTTTTGCTCAGCAATCCGTGAATGCCGCCTTCGCGCAGATGCTTACCTTCTCCCATCAGGATGCCGGGATTGATCGTGCCAAGCTCGCGGCGAATGAGAGCAATCGGCGACACGTTCTCACGCCGTTCTTGCTCGCTCATTGGGCGGTTGGCGGTGCCTTCGGCGCGTTGCTGCCAGCGAGCATCGGCTTCTTTCTCGTTGGCGCGTTGTTGTTGGGCGATGTATTCAGGATCGCGGCTGATAGTTTCACCAAAGAGCGAACCGGCGGGTTTGGCTTCGATTCTCGACTCACGGAGGATGACGGGAAGATTGCCGTTGTAATCCATCAGTTTGAGCGCCGCAATCCGATGGTCGCCCGCGAGTGTGATGAACTGCTCCGGGTTTTTGGGATCGCGCGCCAGAATGATCGGATCATTGCTGGTTTCCTTAAATCCTTGTTTCAGGTTTTCACTCGCGGCCAGGAGCTTTTCGCGGTTCAGTGACTTCTCGCCCAGCCAGATTTTTTCAAGCGGGACGGTGGCGCGCGTGGCAGTGCTTTCTGTGGTGAAGGTTGGTTTTGGCTTCGACGGCAGATTGATTTCGCGTGAAGCGATGCGCGCGGAATCACGTCCGCCGGATTCGAGATTGAAAGGCTTCCAGCGCGGATTTTTCAGTTTGGCGCGCAGGTCGGTGTCCAGTTTCAGCTCTGCGGATTTCGCCGTCGGTGCGGCTGAAAGCGGTGTTTCTGGCATACTCGATGCCTTGGGCCCTGTCTCGAAGTCAATAACTCGCTTAGGCGCTTCCGGCTTGCCACTCTCCCCGCCTTGGATCGCCTTGTATCCATTCCCGCGCAATGTCCCCGGTGTCGGCAACCCTTGCCTTTTCCACTCAGCATGCAGGTCGTCGGTTGCAGTTTTCTCTGGGGAGAGAAAATCGGCAGCAATGTCTTCGGCGGTTACGCCTTGAATTTTTGCTTTCCGAATTAGTCCGTCAACTTCTTTCAATCCTTTCGGCGTGCCGACTTCATTCCCTAATCGGTTCAGTAGCCTCTCGGCTTCTGGCAGTTTGTAGAAAGCTTCTTTCCCTTGTTCGATTAGCGCATTCGGCGATAACTTTCTGATGTGTTCATAAACGCTGGCCGCTGCCGGAGAGTCTGCGCCGAACTGCTGAACAGCCTGTTGATAGGCAGCTTTGGCCTGATCGAGTGTTGCATCGGGTGGTAGGGGCTTGGTGCCTGTTGTCTCTATGCTCTTGAGGTAATCATCCAGACGTGCTTCCGTGAAGTCTGCTTGTCTCGCCAATTCAGTTGGCGCTGCGGCTGCTTCCGTTGCATCGGTTGTGACAGTGCGGGTTTTGCGCTGAAAAAGTTCGTTGAATAATATTTTCCCCAGACTGTCCGTGGAAAGATTGGCGGGCGTCTC
>CAZRXE010000145.1:0-3217 GCA_964603695.1 uncultured Heliomicrobium sp. | reverse complement strand
TGTATGTTGCAGTGCCCGACGCGCCGCGATTCGACAGCCAGGTGACTGAAACCACTGCATTGTTGTCGGTCGCGGTTCCGGCCAATGTCACCACACCGCTGACGTTGGGCGCGGGCTGCGGCAAGGTGGGCGAAGTAATAGCCACCAGCGGGGCGTTCGCGTCCGTCTGCCCGGATTGAATGATCGTGAAGCTGCGTCCGGCAATGGTTGCCGTCGCCGCGCGCGAAGCAAAGCCCGTATTGGCATCCGCGCTGAAAGTGACAGTGCCGTCGCCGCTGCCGCCGCCGGTCACGCGCAACCACGAAGCGTTGCTCGCCGCCGTCCAGGCGCAAGCGCCGGGCGCGGCTTTGACGTTGATTGTTCCGGTCGTCGCCTCCGCGCCGACAGTCCGTGTGGCTGGCGAAAGCGCGTAGCTGCAACCGGTGTTGTTGACCATCGTTCGCCAGACGCCGCGTCCGTGCGTGAAGGCGTAAAGCCAGGTGGTGCCGTTGGCGATTTGGATTTGCAACTGTTCGGTGATGACGTTGGCGAAACCTGTGTTTTCCGCCGCCCAATTCTGTCCGCCGTCGCTGGTCACGAACACGCCTATGTCCGTGCCGACGTAAAGCCGCATGGTGTTCGACGAATCAATCGCAATCGAATGCACTGGAATATTCGGCAAGCCATTGGCGCTGCCCGCGCGGTCAATCGGCGTCCAATTCACGCCGCCGTCCGTTGTGCGGTAAACGTGCGAGCCGCCGAAGTTTGAAAACGTCGCGTAGGCGATGTCTTTGTTGTTCGGATCGAAGGCGAGTGAAGAAACGAATCCGGCGCGGATGCGTACATCCGCCCAGGTAGTGGTGGGCGTGCCCGTCAGTGCCGAACTGTTGCGCAGCACGTAACCGTCTGCCATGCCGATCAGTACGCGGTTGGAATCGGTCGGCGCGATGGCGATGGAACTGACATACTCTTCGCCGGCCGTCAGCGCGCTGCCGCGTTCCCAACGCGAGCCGCCGCTGGGCGTGCGCCAAAGGTAATAACCGCCCGTCCACATTCGCAGCGAATCGCTCGGATCCATCACGAAGGGCGTGACGAATAAACCGTCGTCGTTGATGCCAAAAGTGGCAGCGCCGAAAGTGTCTCCGCTGTCAGTGCTTTTGCGGAATGCAATGCCGGGGAAACTGCCGAACAGAATGCTCGGATTGCTTTGGTCAATGGCCGTGAATCCGCCGTCGCCGCCATTAACGATGCGCCAGGCATTAGCGCCTTTGTCGTCGGTTCCCAGAATCGTGCCGTTGTCCTGCGTGCCGCCGACGTAGGTCTTGCCGTCCGCCGAAACCGTGCCGTGATAAAACTGCGTCACGCCGTAGTTGTTGTTCAGCGCAGCCCATTTGACGCCGACCGTGCTGGGTTTGCAGGCGGCGGCGGGCGTGGTCAACGTGGCCGCGCGCGAATTGTCGCTGCGGAACAGGCCGCCGTCGTTACCGATGTAAACGGTCTGATTCGCGGAGCCGTCGTACTTAGGATGGAAGACTATGGTGTGTTGGTCGGGGTGAATGAGGCTGATGCCGGTGGCCGTCGCGAAATCATAGCCAGGCCCAGCCAAGCCCCAATTGACGCCGCCGTCATCCGAACGGAAAAACTCTATGCCGCCGACCCAGACGCGGTTTGAATCCACAGGGTCAACAGCTATCGTCAAATCGTACCAGCCTTGTCCGAGGTAGCCGTCTTCAGTATCGAAGCCGCAATCAGTGGCAATGGCGAAAGGAACCAGCGACAGAATCGCGCGGTTGAGTTTGTTATTGGTGGTGTTGCGCACCTGCGCTGTCCAACTGCCCGAAGCGCCGCCCGCAGTCGAACGAAACACGGCAAACAGGGAACTGTTGAACGCTGTGTTTTCCACGCTCGAAGACACTGCGTAAATGATGTCCTGATTCGAGGGCGCAATGGCCAGCGCCGTGCGTCCCATTCCCGTCGCGGTCAGCACCGAGTCCCAGGTGGAAGTGGCGAGCGCGGCGTCAACGTTTCGATAAACTGTCGCCTGCTCGAAATTGCCACAAGCCGCGAAAACCACGTCCATCGTCTTGTCCGTTCGGATCGCCAAATCCAGACAGCCCGCGTTGACCGTCCCGCCGCGCGGCCCTATCGGATTGTGTACGCGCGTCCAATTCGCGCCGCCGTCCAGTGTGCGCATTACGCCGGATTTGGTCGCGGCGTAAATTCGATTCTTGTCGTTGCCGCTGACGACGATTTTGTTGACGTAATAAAAATCCTGCGTGTCGGTGCCGGTCACGCGCATCCAAGTCGCGCCCGCGTCGGCGGATTTGAAAATGCCCGCGCCGCGAAAATCGCCGCTGCTCAAATCGCCGTCGTATTCAAATCCATAGACGCCTTCGCCCGTGCCGGCATAAATCACGCTCGGATTGCCAGGCTCGAAAGCCATCGTGCTGACGGTGATGTTGCCTATCAGATCGGCCACCGGTGTCCAGGTCGCGCCGGCATTGGTGGATTTCCATATACCGCCCGAAACGCCCGCCGAATACATAATGTTTGGGTCTTGCGGGTTGATCAGAATGGCGCGAGTGCGTCCGCCAATATTGCCGGGCCCCAGCGGCGTCCAGCCCGCCGCTTTGGCTTCCGCGCCTTCCTTGTTCAATCGCAGGAATTTTGACTCCTCATCGGCCAGGAAGCGGTTGAGTGTGGTGGAAAACTGCGGCAATGCCTGCGCGTGCTGCCACGCGGTGAAATACTCTTCGATGGGCAATTCTTTCTGGCCGACTGGCAAACGCTTTTTATTGAAATACGCTGCGGCCTCGCGCGGTTTGTCGAAGCCTTCCTCTCTTTCCTCGCCATCGGGTTTAGGCAATTTGAACGTGGGCAAGTTCACACTTGAGGATTGTGCTTGTTGCAAACGTTCCGCTGCTTCGGCGTTGCCTGCTGTGGATACTGTGCCTGCTGTAGATGCTGTGGGCTGTCGCAATTCCCGTTTGGCAGTCCCTTTTTCTTTGGCGTCGTCTGGGTGGCGCAATTTGGCTTCGGCAATCTTGCGCAATCTTTCCGCGCCGCGTTGAGTGGCTTTGCTTGTTTGGGCCAGCGCGCCGGGCAAAAACACCTTGGCGGTCAGCGCTCCCAATGCGAGCAAGACAAGAACGGCGAGCACACGAGTTGATGGTTTTTTGAATAGGGCCGGATTTGGCATGCGAGTGTCTCCTCAGGAAAAGTAGGGCAACCTGCCGAG
>CAZRXE010000144.1:0-1791 GCA_964603695.1 uncultured Heliomicrobium sp. | reverse complement strand
GTCGAACTGCCCATCGCGAATTCGTCCAGGTTGGTTTTACCGACAATGACCGCGCCAGCGGCTTCCAGTTGTTTGACCACCGTCGCGGTGTATTGCGGAACGTAATTTCCCAGAATTCGCGAACCGCAAGTCGTGCGGACGCCTTCGGTACACATATTATCTTTGATGGCGACCGGCACGCCCGCGAGCGGTTGGGTTTGCAGCGCGGATTGAATCTCCCCGTCCATTGCGGCGGCTTGGTTGAGAGCGCCTTCGCGATTGACGGTCAGGTAAGCGTTCAAGCGTTCGTTGTCGGCTTCAATTTTTTCGATTGCCGCGCGGACAATCTCACTAGGCGTGGCGTCGCCCGCAGCATACAGGCGATGAATTTCTTCGACGGTCAGTTTCGTGCTCAAAAGAATTGCTCCAAGGGGTGGTTGGTGGCTGGTGGTTGCCCGGCAGTTTTCCAACCAACTACCAACCACCAACCACTTAAACTAAATGACGCGCGGAACCAGAAAATGGCCTTCGTCCGCGTCCGGCGCTTGCGCCAAAGCATTCGCTTGGCCGAGGCTCGGCTCAACCAGATCGGCGCGCGAAGCGTAAGACCCGACGGCTTCACCGGCGCTGCGCGGTTGCCACGCGTTGACGGCAACGGTGTCCACTTCGTTCAGTTGGTCAATGTATTCGACGATGGCGGCCAACTGACCGGAAAAACTTTCCTTCTCGGCGTCAGTCAATTCCAGGTTGGCCAGCTTGGCGATTTTTTCGACTTCGGTTCGTGTGATGGGCATACAGAGAATTTCAGATTTCAGATTCGAGATTACTATCCGTTCCCTTACGGTCGCGGTTCCGATTCTTTCCTTTCCAAACTTTTCGCCGCCGCGCGCAGAAACTGCGCGCGCAATTCCGGGTCTTTGATTTGTTCGGCGGAGGCGCGCAACTCTTCGGTCAATTCTTCGGTGTGATGAAACTCGAAAGGTTTGGCCGCGTGTCCGTGCGCTTGCAACACGTGTTGACGATCCACGCGAAATTCGATGAACGTGACCAACGGCGCGCCGAGCAACGAATTGATGCGGAACAGATATTCACCGGCCAGTTTTTCCAATTGTATTTTCCATCCCTGATCCAGCACGGAGATGACCAACTGTTTGCGATACAACCGAAACGGTTCGCAGGCGCTGGTAATTCCCTTCCCCGCCGCCACGCGCCAAGCCGCGAAGACCGCCTGCTCACGCACCTCTTCGTTTTCGCCCGACAGGCGAATCATCGTCGGCAGCAGTTTGAGCAGGCTTTCCATTCGCGGGTTACTTTCTTCTGGTTCGTCGCGTTGCCCCGGCTTTCGGTTTGGCGCCGGCGGCGTCCGGTTGCTGGAACGTGTTTTTGTGGGCGACCACCGGCCAGTATTTGTCGAACACGAAATCGGGACTGTTTTCGCGGTCGTGGCAGACCAAACAACTCTCGTTTTTCGTCGGTGTTTTGTAAATCTTGGCGGTCGGCTGCGCCACATGTTCCGCGCCAGGGCCGTGACAGGATTCGCATTGCACATTGGCCAGTTGCTGCGTCGCTTTGATGTTCACGAAACCGCCGGGCTTTTGAAATCCCAGCGAATGACAGCCGATGCAGGCGGCGTCATAAAGCCGCTTCTTGGTTTCGAGCGGCGCGAAGGCGTGCGCGTGGCGCGAATTTTTCCAGACTTCGTATTCCTGAACGTGGCATTTGCCGCAGGCTTCGGACATCACGTAAGGCGACGCCTGATTGCCGGAATAGTTTGCCGCCACCAGCTTGGCTTCTTCTTCGGCCAGACGATTT
>CAZRXE010000143.1:0-9006 GCA_964603695.1 uncultured Heliomicrobium sp. | reverse complement strand
CGCCACATACGCGCCCGCCGTGCTGGAAACGTTCGAGAGCATAAACAGTCCGATTGCCGCAAGCACTACTGACGCGCACATCATCCCAATCGGCGAAATCTTATGGGCGATGGGACCGGCGAAATATCTCAAGACGAACATCAGCGCGCTGCCGTAAACCAGAATCAAAATTCCGCTCATTTTGGCCAGATTACCCAGCACGGAGGCGACCATCTGACCTGGGGCCAGTTCTATCGAAGCCGTAATCATCATGCAGAAAATCAACAGCAGAAACGCCGGATTGAGAGCGGTTTTTACCATTTCGTTGGTGGAAATGCCGGCCGCTGCGCGTTCGGTGAGCGGGAACTTCTGACCGAAGATCATCACGCCGTAAACCAGCGTTGGAATCAAGATGATTCCCAATTGAATCTTCCAGCCGACATGCGCCTGGCTCATGAAATACCCCAACAAACCGCCGATGATGAGTCCGCCCGGCCACCAGGCGTGCAGCACATTCAATTTATGAGTCTTTTCCTCCGGATACATTGTGGCAATCAGCGGATTGATGACCGCTTCGACCAGTCCATTGCCGAATCCCGCCAACAGCATTGTGTAAGTCATGACTTGGTAATTCGGCGCAAGTACGAAGCCTACGACGCCGACAATGTGCAATCCAAAAGCCAAATACAGCAGATTCCTCATTCCCAGCGAATCCAGCATCGGTGAGGCCACCAGGATAGAAGCGGCAAATCCGAAAAAAGCCATGGTCGAAATCCAACCGTATTGGCTGCGCGCCTCAGATGGGATGAAGCCTGTAATGGAATCGCCGATTACCAAATCTTCCACATTGCCGCGTAACGCAAAAATCATTGCGGTGACGACCAAAGACAGACAACTGGCAATGAAAAGCCTGCGCTGATTCATGAACGTTTTCCTCCGGCAGGTGCTGTTTAGAAGCACTTGCTGTTGAACTCTAAATTGTCGGTTAATCGTTGGCGGAGACCCCGCCCGAAGAAGTGTCAAAAAAGCGGCGCGATTATGCTGGCAAGCTTCACAAAAGGCAACGGTAGGCAGCAGGCTTTTCCTGGTCTTCATATTTTGCCGTTTCCCCGTTGTGCGATTTTGTGAGTGCGTTAGGCTGTGTAAAATCGGCTTGCTTCCCAATTCCCGGGAAGCAAAAATTACAGTCGAATTTTGTGGGTGTGGCTATTGGATACAGGTCGCGCCGAACATTGAAGAATTTAAGAAATTACAGAAAAAAATCCCTGAGTTTGCGGAACAATCCATTGTGGTAGGCGTGTTAGGCGGCGGAAGATCACCTCCATTCGTTCGCACTACAGTAATACCGAAAGTCAATTGAAAGCTGATAAGTTCTGAAAGTTGACCTACGACCTGTAGTTAAGACGCTTCACCCGTTGAGATCGAATGTACCGGAACGGATCACCAGCAATGGCGGAAACGGTTTATGGATGATCTTTCACGCGAGAATCTTGAGTCGCCTCGTAACCTGGAGCGACTTCAATCAAGCAGTTTACCAATGACGACATTGACGCTAAGCGCCGGACTGAAGGACTCGAAGTTGGAGGCTGATGCACCGGCCGCGTCGGTCAGTCAGCCTGATGAGGTCTTTGTCGAACAGCCGGTCGAGAAAATGGACGATCATTCTTTGCTGGCTGCAACGCTTGTCGGCGACGAATCGGCCTTTCAGGAATTGGTTCGTCGGTATCGTAATCAAATCACCAATTATGTTTACCGGATGCTCAATGATTACGACCGGGCTGCGGATTTGGCACAAGAGACATTTGTCCGGGTTTACACCAACGCCGAGCGATACCAGGCGACCTACAGTTTTTCAACGTACATTTATCGGATTGCACATAACCTCGCGATCAGCGAGTTGCGGCAACGCAAACGCCGCCGGTTGATTCCGTTTCCTTCTTTCTTTTCCGACAAAGACAGCGAAGAAGTCGAAGTCGAAATTGAAGATAAACGGCAAGTGATGGCGGATGATTCAATGATTGCCGATGAACGCCGCGATGCGGTGCGAAAGGCAATCGCCAGTTTGCCGGAAAAATACAGGGCGGCATTGGTTCTTTGTGATATTGAAGAAAAGAGTTACGAAGAAATTTCCGAAGTGCTTGACCTGCCGGTTGGCACTGTGAAATCGCGCATCAACCGGGCGCGAAACCTGTTGAAGGATAAGTTGCGTGAGTATTTATAAAGCCGGTGAGCGGTAACTGTTATTTCAAATTCTTTTCAAGCCCTTATTAACGTTCTTTGGTTTCACCCCGTAACCGCGTCTTCAAATCGAGCCATGTTTTGCGATTTGAGATTTTTCCCTTGTGGAGACTAAAGCGAATGAATTGTAAAGACACTCAAACGGCGATTGATTCGGCTTCACGCCGAAATCCGATCGGTCAACCGGCTGCCGCCCACGTTGCCGGTTGTTCGGATTGCAGCCGTTATATGGATCAATCAAATGCGTTGCTGGCGCTGCTTGGCGCGCAGCCGCGCGTTGAAGCGCCGGCGGATTTCGATTTCCGTCTGCGCGCGCGTATCGCCAGAGCCGAAAGCCAACCCAGCGCCGGGCCGGTTGCCGTGTTGACGAACTTCTTTGGTATGTCATTTTCCATCAAGCAGGCAGCGGCTTCGCTGGCGGCTTTGGCGGTGATGGCGGCCGTCACGACATTCTATTTCGCCAACGGCAATCAGTCATTGACCAATCCGGGGCCGATGATTGCCGACGCCGGCAAACAATCGCCGCAAGCTTCGCCTGCTACGTTTGTTGCCAAGACTGAAGAACCCCGCATTTCCAACGAAATGCCTCGTTCGGCTGGAATCAAGTCTATTGCGAACGCCAATGCGGTAAACACTGCCAAGATGAAACCCGTGATGATGACGGCGTCGTCCGATAGGGAAGTCCGCGTTGCCGGCAACTTGATGGCGCGAGATGAATCCGTTTCAGTGTTCAATCACGAGATTGGAAAGATCATGAAGGCTTCGATGCAAACCACGAGCTATGGCGTCGAACGCGCTTATGTTCCGGCCAAGCCACAGGTGGATGCCGGCTTCTAAAGTTGAAAAACCGATGAAATCACAGGCCGCAGGGGCGTTGCTCGTCCTGCGGCCTTCATCGCTTATTAAATTGTCGAGAGCCAATTGTTATTTCGGATGTTCCAGCGAATCCTAGTTGTTTGTTGTTGGATTCTCGCGCTGCTTCTTTCAGCGCCTGCCCAAACCGTTCGCCGCAAACCTCGCCCGGTAGATTCACCAAAAGAACCTGTCACAATACAATCTTCCGCCCCACTGCTTCGTCAGAATGAGCCTGTCGGCTGGGCTTGGGTCACACAGACACTGGATTTGTCCAAACAGTACGGGGGCGAAGAAAACATCTTCACGCTGGATGGCGCGCCGCCGCCTTCGCTCTTGCACAAACGCGTTACCCTGGGTTTGGTAATTGACGATCAAGGCCATATCGTCACGCGGCTGATTGATGTGAATCCGAGCAATCCGCCTGTGGACTTAACCGTCAGAGTTTCCGGCGGCATTCCGACCAAAGCGAAGTTCATTGGAATGGATACGGTGACGGGGTTTTGCGTTATCAAGATTGAAAGCGGCGCGCTCAAACAGGCGAATTTCGATCAGGCAGGGCAATCCAATTTGCTGCCTCAGCGTTTGAACATAAGGCTTTTCGGCTTCCATCCTAATCAGGTGCTGGGGACTTCTGCGCGTTTGGCGATGAATGTTGAGACGCCTCGCTGCAATTTCTTTCCGGGAGAGATTGTCAAAGCGGCGGGCGATTTTCGCTACAACGCGAGCAATCCGATTTATTACCTGCTGAACCCGCAAATCACGCCGGCCCAGGACGGCAGTTTGATTATCAGAAACGGAGCGGTTTTCGGCATCGCCTATTACGACACCGGCAGCCAAAACAAGCATCTGATCTATCCGGTTTCGCGCGTCCAGACCATCGCCGAATACGTCATAAAATCAAATCAAAGCATCGCTTACGGATGGCTGGGCGCGACCGGAAGCAATGTTTACGCGCCGATTCAAACGCAGCTCAGCAAACCTGAGCCGGTGGAATTAGGAGTTCGTATTCTGGCCATCGCGCCGGACAGCCCGGCGGAAAAAGCTGGAATTCGGGCGCAGGATATTTTGTTGGGATTGAATGATCGCCGGATCGAAAACCGCGAACAGCTTGCTTCGGTTATTCGTCAAATTCCCGCTGATAGCGACATCACGCTGCGAATCAAACGCAGCAATGAATACAAAACGGTCAAGGCCAAATTGGTTCCCGCACCGGCGGCGGACCCTGAACAATTGCTATTTGCCTACGCGCGCCGATTGGACGAAATGAAGGGCCAACTGAAAGTCGTGCCGGTTAGCGATCCGGCGCGCCAAAATCTGGAAGCGCGCGTCAATCAAATGTCCAGCTTCTTTGAGATCGTCATCAAACCCGCGCCGCCCGAAGTTCGGTTGCGGGTGTTTTACGGATTCGAGGTCGAGGCGCTGACGGGACAATTGATGAATTACTTCGCTGTCACCAATGGGTTGCTCGTGGCTAATGTACTGGAAGGCAATAAAGCCGCGCAGGCCGGATTGAAAGCGGGCGACGTTATCGTCAGCGTCGGCGACGTGCCAATCACCAATCTGGCGACATTGTCGAAAGCCCTGGACGAGGCGCAGGGCGAAGCCATTGAAATTACCCTTTCCCGCCGCCGCGAAATCGTCAAACTCGCGCTTCTTCATTGATGATCCCGACGTGAATTTTGAAGCTGTTGCGGCTCAATTCTTCAACTGTTATGCTGGCCGCGCGTTGAAAGGACGCAAATCCCAAGTTTCAAATTGCAATTAACCCGAGTGCAGGCAGACCTGCGGGCGTGCCGGAAGCGAACTGTTATCGAATCCAATGTCAGCCAAAATCACTGTCGTCGTCTACATTTTAATCAGCTTTGAAATCGGCATTTTGCTGATGATTATCCCGTGGAAGCCATACTGGGACGACAACTTTTTCCTTTATTTCATCACCGGCAAACTGCATGCCGCCTGGGTGGCGACTTTTCTGAAGCATAAATTGGTGCGTGGCGCGGTATCCGGTTTGGGCGTGCTGAATATCCTGGCAGGCGTGTATGACATCATCAAATTTCGCGAAAGCGTCCGCAAGCTTTCCGTGCTGGGCGAAGACGTTGTTGCCGCTCCGACAATGGACAATGTGGAAGCTGTAAAAAAGGAAGTGATCCCTGTTGAAACTGCCGCCTCCGCTGCCGCTGCTGTATCTGATCACAGACCGCCGAGCGTTCCTCCGCAAGCCTGACGATGCGCTCTCGGCGCAGCTTGAGCTCATCCGCCTCGCCGCGCAGAGCGGCGTCCAAATGATTCAAATTCGGGAAAAGGACTTGAGCGCGCGGGCGCTGACTTGTTTCACCCGACAGGCGATTGCCGCAGCACGCCCGCACGGGGCGAAAGTTTTGGTCAACGACCGGCTGGATGTCGCGCTGGCGGCCAAGGCCGACGGCGTGCATTTG
This sequence comes from uncultured Heliomicrobium sp., assembly GCA_964603695.1. Taxonomy (GTDB): domain Bacteria; phylum Acidobacteriota; class Blastocatellia; order RBC074; family RBC074; genus RBC074. The sequence continues at coordinate 3,499 of CAZRXE010000143.1, read as the reverse complement.
CGCGTCAATTCGCTGGCGGCGGCCGACGTTCGAGACCTGGTCAGGCGCAAAGGCTTGACTGATTTTTTGATCGGCGTTTCGACGCATTCGCTGGCCGAGGCGCGGGCGGCGGAAGCTGGCAGCGCGGATTTCATCGTTTGCGGGCCGGTGTATGACACGCCGTCGAAACGCGAGTTTGGTGCGCCGCTCGGTTTGGAGAAGTTCGCTGAAATCTGCCTAGCCGTGACGCTGCCAGTGCTGGCGTTGGGCGGCATCACATTGGCCAACCTGCAAGAGCCTTTGCAACGCGGCGCGGCGGGCATTGCGGCAATCGGTCTTTTTGTGCGGGCGGAAAACCTTCGGCAGCTATCAACAGTCAGGATGCCTTAAATCTGTTCCAGTAGGTGCAGCGCAATCAGCAGCCGGGCGTTTTCGGTTTGCGCGGCCAGCGCCAGGTTGCAGCGTTCGTAAGAGCGCAGTTCGTAACCGCTCAGCCAGCGTTCTGCGCAATCCAGCAGTTCTGTTTGCACGGCGGTGGGCGCGATGCCGAAGGCTTCGGCGACGGCGGCGATCAGTTGCTGTTTGCGGTCTTCGTAAGATGAATTGGTTTCGCAACCGGCCAGTCGCAGGCGGATTTCGGTCGGACTGCATATTACCATTCGATCTTTGACGGTTTTCAGCAGCGCGGCCAGCAGCAGCGGATCCACGCGGCACAACATTCGCGCGACTTCGAGCATTTCGTCGTTCAAACGATCCGTGATGCGGGCGTCGGCCAATGCCAGCAAGACCTGCCGCGCCATATCGGCTTCAGGCCACCAGAGCCGGAAAATCGCGCGTACCGCGCCACTCCATTTTTCCGACGGATCGTTTCGCAACCATTCCGGCAGCCCTATGCCTTTCAACCAGGCGACCAGCGACGCGGCAGCGTATTGCCGGCTGAAACCTTGCGTCATCTGCAAGGCTTCGCGGCTCAGCACGGGCAGGCGGAACCAGCGCAGCAGCGCCGCCGTCAGCAGCGGTTCCTGATCTCCGACCGCCGGCAGCAGCTCCGCCCAATTGTCTTCGCACCAGGTTCCCAGCCGCAGACCATTACGGGCAATCGCCACTGCGATGAAGCGGCTGACGCTGTCTGGGATTTTGCAGACCCACCAGTAACCGTCTTCGGCGTCGTCGCAGTAATGTGGCAGCAGCTTTCCGACTTCGCCGTTTTCATTCCACCAGACGACGAAGTGGTTTTCGCAGGGTTCGAGCCGCCGGCTCAGCTTCAGTCGCAGCACGCGCGAAGTCCGCGTCAGCTTGCCGGTGTTCAATTGTCCCGTAGTGCTTGGCAGCGATTCACAGACGGCGGCTTCGATCAGCCCGCGATCAATCACCGCCGCCGCAAGCTGAAACTCGTCTTCCGAATTGTTGAAAGGGCCGCTGCGGGCGGTGAGCGGCGCGCCCAATCCGCTCAGCGAATCCAGCGGCGCGTCGTGGCCGTTCAAGGATTTGGCTTTGTCCTGGCCTTCCATCGCCACCCATTTCAGCCATTCGCCACGGCTATCGCGGCGACGCGGCATTTTGATTTTGAACAGACTGGTGTGAGCTTCGCGGAGCGTCAGCGTTTCGTTGCCACTCAACACACGCCAGCCTTGCGGCGTCAATTGGGCCGCGCCGTAAACCAGTCCGGCATCCTCCGCGTTTTCTCCGTTCGGACGCAGCACTAGCTTGCAGCTTGCAGCCACGCGACCGCTCTCGCCTATCAAAACGGCGGCCAAGCAAGACACACTCGAACTGATGCGAATTTCGCGGCTTGGTTCGGCCAGATAAGAGCCGTTCGGCTGGCGCAGCAAGATTGCGCAGCGCTTTCCGGCGATCACGACTTCATAACTTTCTTCGGACAATCGCAATCGCTCCAAATTCGCCGGGATGCGGCAAACGAACTGCGGTTCCGGTGTTTCGCTGCTGATGATTTGCGGCGCGGTCAGAAAGGTTTCCGGCGTGGCGGGCGCGTCCGTGGCGGCAAATTCTTCCAACCGGCTGGGCTTTTGCGAGGTGACAACCAGATCGTCAATTAGACTGTCCCACTCCGCCGGAATCCACGGATTGTTCGCGGCCAGTTCGCGAAGCTGTTCTTCCGTGATTTCGCCCTGCCTGAAATCGCCGAGCGCCTGCCAGAGTTGCCGGAAACTGTCGCTCCCGTTTTTTTCGTCGAGCAAGGAGCGGAGGGCGCGAGTCGTGGCCTGGCAGGCCAGCCAATCCGGCAACTGTTGTTTGATGCCTTGCCGCGTGAAACCGAATTGCAGATAGACGGTGTCCAGCCAACACTGCTCACTGTCTTCATCCAGCGCGTGGCGAAGCCCAAGTTCGCGGGCGGCGGCGGCCATCGCTTCGCGCAGAAAACGGCTGGGCTGATATTTGCGGAAGAGTTCGGCGGCGACGGGTTGTTCCAGTTGATCGAGCGCGACAAACGGCCACAGTTCGCCTTCGACAGCGTTTCGGCGAGCATTTTCAGCTAGCCAAAGCAAAAGCAGCGCGCCCAGGGCCGCGCGAAAGCTGAGAGTTTCGTTGCCGGCGGAAAAATCACGCTGTGTTTCGGTGCAGAACCAGACAGTGGGCAGTTGCAGACGCTTCGCCCAGATTTTCAGCCATAGGTAATCGAACTCTGTCGGATGCAATTCGGCCAGCGACCAGGATGACCTGCGCAAACCCAGGCGATTCGCGCGGGCCAGCAAAGCGCGCGCGGCGCGAATGACAGTTTTGACGCCGCCGTAAGGCGTCAGCGAATCGAAGATGTCTTCGGTCGCCAATGGCGCGGGCAGGGAAGGTTTGGGCGTGGGTTGAACTTTTGGCTGCTTGCTCGGTTTGAGCGCGGCGATGATCGAATCGGTCCAGCGCGGCAGAATCCATGGATTGTTGAGCAGCGCGGCGCGCAAAGCCGCTTCGGCGATTTTGCCGCGCTGGAAATTGCGGCAGGTTTGCCAAAGCTGTTGAAAGCTTGAGCTGCCGTTTGCCGGATCGAGCAACCGCGCGATGTGTTCAGGTGGTGCGTCGCTTTGCAGCCATTGCGGCCAGCGTTCAGGCAAATCGGCTTCGGTCAGTGCAATTTGCAGCGCGATGTTTTGGCGTTCGGCTTCGCGAGTTTTCCACTCGCCGATCAAGCGGACGTGCAAACGCCACGCGGCCTGCATCAAGGCATCGAGGTACAACTCCGATGGTTCTGCCGATAGTTCTGTTTGATTGAAAAGCAAGCGCCGGACGGCGTCATTGAAACAGGTGGTACAGGCGGCGGTCCAGGAGTTTTCGCCCGCCGTTGACCTACGCGCTTGTTCCGCCGTCAGCAACAGCAGAAGCACGCCGATGGCTGCCTGGCGAACGGACAGTGTGGCTTGCGCGCCTTCCGGCGAAAGCCAACTTCTGGCGGTGGTTTCGTCCAGGGCGCGCGCCCAGTTTTGCAGCCATTCCAGGTCTTGTTCGCCCAGGTGAAGTTCGGCGAGCGACCAGTTTTCCGGCGACAGATTGTTGGCGCGAGCGCGATTGA
>CAZRXE010000142.1:0-2159 GCA_964603695.1 uncultured Heliomicrobium sp. | reverse complement strand
TGCCCCGTGGAGTCTCACGCTCGTCGCTACAGTAGCTGCCAACGTGAACCTCCACGGGGCAAGCCCGTGGCATCTTCAAGCGGGCCGCGGTCTTTGTAGAGACAAACGTGAATCTCCACGGGGCAAGCCCGTGGCATCTGGCCAAATCTTTCCGCAACTGACTACCCTGAATGGTTTTCTTGATGTCTATAAAACCTGAATGAACCCACTTTTGCCTTTTGATTTTTACAGGCTGTACAATCCGCCGCGCTGAGCAACTCGCATTGGCCGCTTCGGTCAAGAAAATCACAGGCAAAGGAAAAGTTATGTTGAGATCATTCTCAAAATTGGTTCAAACCGCGCTGACAGGCGTTTTCATCGCCGCGCTGAGTTTGTCCGGCGCGGCGCAAAGCCCGGCCAAAAAGAGCGGCGCGAGCGCATCCTGCGACGGCGCGCTGGACATCGTGCCAGGCAAGGCCATGACCTTCGCGCGCAAACGTCGTCCGGCCAAACCCGAAGGCAAGCAACCGGCGACGCCGGCCAATTCCAAACCCGAACCGAAACAGCCAGACAAAAAAGGCCGTTGATGCCGGTCGCGTCAAACTGATTGACCTAATTGAAATGAATCGCTTCAGGCTTCGGGTCGTGTTCTTCCTGCCTCCTCATTTATGAAACCAAAAAACAACCTTCAACCAAAATCCGGTGGCGTTCGTCTGCTTGAAATTGCATTTCTGGCGCTGCCGTTTCTGGCGCTCATTCCAAATTTCTTTATCGTTCCGGACCTGACGTATCCGGGATTAGCCACGCAGGAAATCGTCTTTGCCGTTGTTGCTGCGGTCTTTGCGGCGCTTGGCTTGATCGAACTCGTCCGATCGCAAACCAATCCGCTGATGCTGTTGCGCGAACACGCGCTGATGTTCGCCTGCTTGTCGGCATTTATTTTGTGGCAGCTTGTTTCGTTGGCCTGGGCACCGGCGGCTTACGACGGCGTGCGTGTTTCCGGCATCTGGTTTGGTTTCGCAGTCTTTTTCGTCGCCGGCGTCGCGAGCATGCGCCGGCCAATGGCGGAAGTCCTGCATTACGTGCTGACGCTGCTGTGCGCGATTCTGGCGATTTCGTTGCTTTACGAACGCGCGACTTTCGGCGACAACATGCTGGGCATCTTCTTCAACCATGGGATCACTTCGGAACTGCTCGCGACCTTGCTACCGCTGCAATTGGTCAACTTTCTGTGCAATCGCAAAGTCGGGTTGATGATTGTTTCGCTGCTTGTTTCCGGTTTAAGTCTGCTGGCCTTGCTGGTGGGTTTGCGGCGCGGCGCGATTATCGGCACGGTTTTCGTGCTGATCGCGCTCGGCCTGGGAATGCTGACACGGCAAATCAAACTGGCCGGCAAGCAAAGAGTGCTGCTGGTGGCCGCCGTGTTGGCCGTCTCGGTGGGCTTTGTCGGCGTGCGCTACCGCGAAGCCATAGCCTTTCGTATTCAGGGCGCGACGCAATTGCAATCCACCGAAGGCGGCTTGACCACGCGCTTGCGCGGCTGGATCACGGCCTGGGAAATGGGCAAACGTCACGCGCTGATCGGAGTGGGCAACGGCGGTTATCCGAACCTTTACGGCGAATATCGCAAATACTTCGTTTCCAATGCCGACTACGCCAAAGTCGCCGCCGCCGCCGGCGCGGAGGATTACGACGAAATTCGCAGCCCGCTGGTGCATAACGAATACCTGCAATTGTTCGTCGAACTAGGCATTATCGGCGTGGCGCTGTTTGCGTTGTTTTGGCTGCTGGTCATCAGGCGATTGTGGCACGGCAGAAACGCCGGCGAAGAAAGTCCGCATTGGGTTTTCGGCAGTTTGCTGGGCTTGCTGGCATTCGGCATCAGTTCGGCTTTCAGTTCCTTTTCGCTGCGGTTCACGCCTGGAACGTTTGTCATCGTCTGCGTGCTGAGCATCGGTTTTGCTTTCGCCAGACGTGAAAACGATTCGGAGGAAACCGGTTTTCGGCTGCCGAAAGTCCTGGGCATAGCCGCCGTCGCCGTTGGCTTGATCGGTTGTCTGGCTTTCGCCGCGCGAGCTTACAACGTTTACGCCGGACAGTTGCTGCAAGGCCGCGCCACTTTGAGAACCGAGCCGCTTGATTTCAACTTCTTTCCCGACCGTCCGGCGGAAAACGAACGT
>CAZRXE010000141.1:0-2168 GCA_964603695.1 uncultured Heliomicrobium sp. | reverse complement strand
GGCGATTTCGGCGGCGGTTCGATTGGGGTTGATGATGTTGTGTTTCCCGTGGCTGCTGAAACAGCGTTCGCCGAGTCTCTGGTTTGGGCGCGAAGACTGGGTATTTCTGCGCCGGCAGTTGGTCAAGATTCACGCATAGATTCACGCATAAAAGATGGAACTGGTTTCGACCGAATTGGGAATGGTACGGGTGGAAAAGTCTGCGCAAACGTCGCCGCGAAGTTTGTGGGCGTGGGCGGCCATCGCCGCCGTTGCCTTGCTGATTGCAGGCGGATTGGCTGTGGGGCAGGGAAGTGTGGTTCGGCTGGCCTTTCCGGCGCTGAGCTTTGCCGTCGGGCTGTTTCTTTATTGGAAGCATCCGGTCGAATACATAGTTTTCGCCTGGTGGGTGTGGTTTTTATCGCCGTTCATTCGGCGGCTGGTGGATGCGCAAAGCGGTTGGGGCGATCCATCGCCTGTGTTGCTCGCGCCTGTGACGGTCAGCTTTTTGGCCGGGCTTGGATTTCTGCGCCATTGTCTGCCTTCGCTGCGCGAAGGCGGCGCGCCTTTCGTGCTGGCGTTTGCGGGCGTAGCTTACGGGTTGGGCGTCGGGCTGATTCGCAGCAATTTCGATTACACGCTGGCGCAGCCAATGATGATTTGGCTGACGCCGATTTTCCTCGGCTTTCATCTGTTTCATCACTGGCGAGAATTCCCGCGTTACCGAGCGGCTTTACAGAGGACGTTTTTGCTGGGCGCGCTGCTGATGGGTGTTTACGGCGTGGTGCAGTTTCTGATTGCGCCGGAATGGGATCGGTTCTGGATGATCCACGTCGAGTATATGTCCTTCGGCAAACCGGAACCGCTCGGCATAAGGGTTTTCAGCACGCTGAATGCGCCAGGGCCGTTTTCGGTGGTGATGATGGCCTGTTTGCTGGTGCTGTTCAGCGTGCGCGGCTGGCTGAAGTTTCCGGCGGCGGCGGGCGGTTATTTGTCTTTTCTGCTGTGCATGACGCGCGCGGCCTGGATCGGCTGGCTGGTGGCGATGGTTTCGTTGCTGGCGAGCATGGATTTGAAATCGCGGCTGCGATTGATTGCGGTGATGATAGTGCTGGCGGCTGCGGTTGTGCCGTTGGCGATGATGCCGCCGTTCAGCGACGTGGTCGGCCCGCGGTTGCAAACCATGACCAAGCCGAAAGACGACATCAGTCTGGCGGCACGGCTGGAAGGTTATGGCAAGTATTTGGAAGACGCTTTTCTCGATCCGCTGGGCAAAGGCGTCGGCGTGATGGAACGCACCTACGCAGTGGCGGCGGACGACGAAGGCATAGGCCCGCACGACAGCGCCATTCTGGAATTGCTGCTTTCGCTGGGATTGCCGGGCGCGCTGTTTTACGGAATTGGTTTGATCGCCTTGCTGCTGGGTTTGCGCCCGCGCAAGGAAACGCGCGGCGATGTGTTCGTGGACGCGGCGCGGGCGATTGGGTTGGGAATGTTCGCGCAATTGCTGCTCGGCAGCGTGATGCTGGGCGTGATGGGCGCTGTGTTGTGGTGTTTTTCGGGCGTCGTGATGGCTGCGCAAAAATATCACGCCGCTCAAGAAGAGGAAATTTTCGATTTGGGAAAGGTGTAGACGGAAGGAAATTATGTCGGCAAGTAAGTTTTCGATCTTCATCCCGCACGCGTCGGATTTTCTGACGAATCATCGTTCGCACGGCGACGGATTGACGGCGTTCGGGTTTATCAGTCGTCTGGCCGAGCGCGGGCATACGTTGTACGTGGCCGCGCCGGAAATGGACATTCAGGGCGTGCTGCCCGCCAACATTAAGCTTTATCCGATTCGGACGCTGACCAAAAGCCTGATCCTGCATCGGCTGGAATATATGCTCAAAAGCCGCAGGCTGTTGAACCGGCTGCGACGCGAAGGGGAAATAGACCTCATTCATCAACTCAATCCGGTCAACAAAGGGTTGAGTCTGGCGATGCTCGGTTCCGGGTTGCCGGTGGTGTTGGGCGTCATAGTGCCTAGCTGGCCGGCGAACGCCGAAGACGGCGCGCCGAAAATGTCTTTGCCAAAACTCCTGCTCGAAGGGCTGAAGTTGTGGGCCAAACGCCGTTTGCTGACTTTGCAGCAATGGCAGGCTTCGGCCTTGCTGGTGGCTACGCCGGCGGCGCGCAGCAATCTGTAC
>CAZRXE010000140.1:0-1745 GCA_964603695.1 uncultured Heliomicrobium sp. | reverse complement strand
AGGACGGTGGCCGTTCCCGCAGCCAGCAGCGCAATGAAGCCAACGACCCCGGCGGTCTTGAGTTTGGTGCATGCCATAATGTGGAGCGTTGTTTGAATGAGGGTTAAGGTTGACGCTGAGAGGGCAGTTCCCTGCAGGGCGGCCAGCGTCACGGATGTTGCCAGCCCGGTGGGCGCGGCCTGAATCGATTGGGCAGAGAGAACCCCTGCGAGAGCGGCCGCCGAGAAAGTCATGCCGCGCTTGCTGAAGAATCGGCGCAACTTCTCGGTCGCGCGGCTGACTCGGGTTTTGGCCGCATTCTCCGTCACACCTAACGCGGCGCCGACTTGTTTGAAATCTTTGCCTTCGAAGAAACGAAGCACGACCGCGCTGTGATCCTTTTGGCCAAGCTGAGCCATCGCGGTGTTCAAGAGGGGCTCGATGCGAGACCACAAAGCGGATTCCGCATCGGGTTGGTCGGTGGCAGAATCCATATGCAACAGGTGTTCACGGCGCTGGCGGCGGCGCTGGGTTTTGCGGGCATCGGCGGCGGCGTAATGCGCCGTGCGGCAAAGCCAGGCGGAGAGAATGGTCTTGGAGTTGAGTGAGGCGGCTTTGCGGGCCAGAATAATGAAGGTGGCTTGAGTGATTTCCTCTGCTAAATGGGCGTCATGAACCTGACGGAGAGCAACAGAATAAACCAGATTGACGTGCCTCGTCACGAGAGTGGTGAACGCCTCGTCGGAGTGGTTGCGGGCATATTCCCGCACCAATTCCATGTCATCGGTCATCATCTTACCCGATATATGGACGCCGTGACGAAAAGGTTACAAAGCAATTTTACCAGCTGCCGCCGTTGAGGACCAAAAGCGGAAGGTCGCGGCTTCGTCTTTAAGCCTCCGTTGAACTCCGTTTCCGCAGCGATCGCTTGGCTTGTTTTTGAAGCCTGAGCCTCTCTCTATGTCACTGGTCATAGCCTAAGCTGGACTCGCAGGTCTGATTTGCCGGTGGGGGTGGCCGCGGGAAATCCCGGTGTGCGTCAAGCCGGTTGGCCTGATCGCCTTGGCGCCTGACGATCTGTCGACCGCGCATCTTGCGCGAATCGGGAAGGCTGCCCGCCAGAAGATATGGCAAACCAACATCGTTGACCTGCGGCAAGGACGCATCCAAGCCTTGTCAATGGTTCTGCGCCGTCAAATATTCGAGCGGCCACATAAAGTCGATGCAGGCGACTCCGATGATGCGCGCGTTGACCAAACCATTGAGAACGATCCCACGTTCCGGTTTTCCCAGCCAAGCGATCACGCCCTGCCGAAGCCGCTCGTGCGCGATCGGTTTTCTGTGTTCATGCAACCGCGTGAAGCTCAAATCGACGACCGGGTCTAAATCCTCGCTTCGGGCGAGCCTGATTTCCGCATTCGGTTCTGGCGTCCCGCCTTTGCAGCAAAGCGTCCGTAAAGAGACCAACGGCCATCTTGAAAGCGCCATGGTAGCTAACGTTGCTTCACTTCTCAGAAGAGTTGTGGGCTAAGCGCCAGTTTCCGGCCAACAAGGGCCCGGAATTGAACAAAAAACGGTGGGTGAAATTCCTGGAGACCGGTTAAGGATGATAGTTGGCCGATCGGTTTCGTCGCCTCTGGCTGGCTTGGCGCCAGTCAGCACGGGCGTTTTCCGCAACCCTTCGTGGGCTGTCGTAATTTTTAAAACAAAACAGCTTGTGTTGAAATCACCCGAAAACGCGACAGTGACCCAGGTATCCAGTTGGA
>CAZRXE010000139.1:0-1986 GCA_964603695.1 uncultured Heliomicrobium sp. | reverse complement strand
CGGGCAACCTCGGCAGGTTGCCCTACTCTCAAGACGTTGAGTTCTTTGATTCGGGACGTTGCCCAACAAGCTGAGCAAGCCTTTGACGAGCGGACGGATTGTAGTCGGCAATTCTTAATTTGGCGAAATATGAGTCGTAAGGTTTCAACGTTTTTTGGACGCCCATAATTCTGTCGGGAAAAGCGGTTTGGAGGCGGCCTGTCGCGCCACTATCCAGCCGTGCGTCGCCAGCGTCACCAGCGCCAACAGCAACAACAACCAGACAATGCTGCGATATTCCCATTGCAGTGCGGACGCCTTTGCCCAATTGCCCCAGCGCCCGGAAGCGGCTTGCGTCAAATCGGATTCTTCGCGCGCGAGGGCATTGGCGGCAAACGCATATTTGCGCTGGTTGGCGCTGAGTTCGTAAACGCCAGCCGTGTCCGCTTTGATGGTCAGCGTTTTGTCCGGCACGGCCAGTTGCAGGGATTTACGTTGCGGGTCGAGCACGGTGACTGAGCGTACGCCTGATTCGACAGAGAGATTCGCTTCGCCGCCCAATCGCACGTTGGCTTGTCGCAAACCGGGCGCGACGCCAGCGCGCCAGGCAATCAGATTCCAGATCAAAATCGGCCAGTTCGGAGTTTCCTGTAGTGTGGAAAGTTCAGGCCGCAAACGCAGCCGCAATTCGTGTTTGCCCGCGCGATCCAAGTCTGTCAGCAAAGCCAGGTTTCCCGCCGTGATAACAGGTGCGCCCGCCAATTGCGCGCCGCCTGCGCCCCAGACAGTGCCGCCCAGCGACAAGCCTTCGGTCATCGGATGCGCGCGATCAACGACAAACGGGCCAAGATAACTTTTTGCGCCGGCTTCGCTCAGCAACTGCAACGTCCAGGCATCAGCGTCCGGCGGATTCGCTTCGTCTGTGATGACCAGTTCCGGTCTGTCCGAAGTCAGTTTGGCCAACGGCGAAGCTTGCACAGCCTTTTCCACCAGCTCGCGGAGTTTGGCGTCTTTCAACCGCAATTCCACACGCGCCATTCGATTCGCTTCCGGCATTAGGACGACCTGGTTGTCCACGTCCAGACCGTCGCCGCCAAGTTTGGCGCGCAGCGGCGCGGTGTTGTTTTTCAGAGTTAGGGTGATTCTACGGCTTTCGCCCGCGCCGAGCGTGAATGATTGCGGATTGCGGATTGCGGATTGCGGATTGGGGGAGTTCTCCACTTCCAAAGTCAAGTTCGCGGTGGCCGATTGAGACGAAAGATTGGCGATTTCCAGCAATACGCGCTCTTCGCCGTCGCGCGCCGTGCGCGCCGCATTGACGAAAGCCAGGTTCGGCAGCGCCGCGCCGAATGCCCACCACTGCAAACTGCTGTCGCTGATTTCCCGCGCCGGCGCTCTATCAGTAACGGCCAGCACGCGCGCCCGATTGCCGCCGAGTTCAAACGCGAAAGCAATTGAGTCTTCCAGCCTGGCCGCCGCCGCGCCGCATTTCCAGTCCTGCAACAACCTGCGCGCCTGTTCAGCTTTGCCGACAGCTTCGCCAAGCACTTGCGGCGTTTCGCCCGCCAGCACGAATCGCACAGGCTCGTAAGGGTTCGCGCGCAACTCGCCGATGATTGCGTTTGCCGCCCGGCTGCGCGCGTTGTCTTCGCCGCCGGCCAGCATCGAAAACGAATCGTCCAACACAACCACCAATGGCCGCGCGCCTTCGCCCGCACGCATCAACGGCGTTGCCGCCGCCAGCGTCAGCAACAGAATCGCCAGTAATTCCAGAAAAAACAGCAACGGCGTTTGCAGCTTGTGGATGCGCTGCCCGCCGTCCCAACGCTGCTTTTCCTCCAGCCAGAGCAGCAAGCTGGATACGCGGCGCTCTTTGGCGCGATTGCGCAGCCAGTAAATCGCCGCCAGCGCAGGAACCGCCAGCAAAGCCAGAAATGCAATTGGAAAGGTGAAAACAGGCATTGGCTGATAAGTCGTCGGGCAAAAATTTGTCGGCAATTTGATTTT
>CAZRXE010000138.1:0-5096 GCA_964603695.1 uncultured Heliomicrobium sp. | reverse complement strand
TTGAAAAGATTGAAAGCCTCGCCCCGCATTTGCAGCACAATGCGTTCCGCCAATTTGAATTGACGCCGCAACGCGAAATCTACCTGACGCAGACTGAACCCGCGCAGCCCGTTGCGAGAAAGATTGCCTTGCCGCAGTTCTGCCGGAACCGTAAAGGCCGCCGCATTCAATCGTTGCCCGCCCGGTACAGTGGCGTCTGACAAATAAAACGCCGCGTTTGCTGCTACATCAGGGCGCAATGGCACGGAGTTATTGCCGAACGGATCGCCCGTCAGCGCGCGAGTCACAGTCACGCTGAAAGGCGCGGCAGACAGATACTTCACAATCGTGTCTACCGAAAAGCCGCCGAAGACGGCGCGTCCGACGCGTCCGAAATTCGGCGTGGGAAAGTCATACGTCACCGCAGTGCTGAACGATTGGCGGCGGTCGAAGTCCGAAGGCCCGCGATTCTGGCGGGGATCAATCAACCGACTGGCCGCACTGGCGGTATCAGTGGAAGCATTATCTGTCGAACTTGAAAGTGTGTATGACGCCAGCGCCTGCAACCCGCGCGCAAGCCGCCGCGTGAATTGCAGTTGCAGTGCGTGATAACGCGAAGTGGCGTCATCGCGCGTCAGGCGAAATGTAGTGAATGTCGGGTTCGGACTGTTATAAAGCTCTGTACGATAGAGCCGTTTGCCGTGCGCTGTCAGATAAGTTGCCGTGAGGCTCTGATTGGCACCGAGAGATTGTTCGACCGCGAGATTTCCCTGAATCGAATACGGCAATTTCAAATCCGGTTCGAAACCGATGACCCCGAAATACGGCGGGTTCGTGGAAGTTGCAGGGCGGCGCAGCAAGTCGGGATTTGTCGGATAAGGCGTCAGACTCACGCCCGAACTGCCGCCAAACGGCGCATTGAACGGATCGTAAGCCTGTCCAATTTGCGTAGGCGTTGTGTCGTAATAAATGCCAACTCCGCCGCGCACCACCGTGGCAAACCGAGCTGATTGAGCAAGCTGATAGGCGACGCCTAAACGCGGTGCAAAATTATTCCAGGTCGTTTCATAGAGCGGCGTTCCGCGAGGTGCAATGTTCATCGTGGCAAAGTTATCTACGCCACGCACCGCCAGAATGCCCCTATCCTTGCCTTCGCCCGGCGGCGGGTTGAGTTCATAACGGATGCCGTAAGTCACTGTCAGCCGCTTGGAAGCGCGCCACGTGTCTTGGGCAAAAAGCGAAAGATTCATATATTCTGGATACAACGGCGTGTCAGTGGACGAAACCGAAACGGAGCGCGCAATGCCGGTTAGCGCTTGATTGAGATTGTCAAAACGCACAAACAGCGAATAGGGCGGATAGGCAAAGACGGGCCTTAACTGGCGGTAATCCACGCCGAATTTGAATTCGTGGACACCACGAACCCACGAAAGAGTGTCCACAATGTTCAATTGCCGTTGTGCGTTGTTCGTGCTTTGCCCCAGGGTGAGCGTAGGGCCAGTGAAACCTTCGAGATTGAAAGCAAGTTCGGTGTTGTTGATGTCCGCAAAAGACGGCAGTAGCGCGGCGGCATCAGGCGGACGGCTGCCGCCAAAACTATCGGTTGCAGCAGCGCGCTCACCATCATTGCGACTGTAATTGATGCGCAGATCATTGATGACACGCGCGGACGGAACGTAGGTTAGGCCCAGCGTGACCGTCTGCATTTCATAGCGCAGCGCACGCAACACACCCAACGAATTACCATTTTGCCCGCGAATGACATTTTCTGAGGGAGCGTAATTATATCTGCCGAAAACCCGCAGCTTGTCGCTCAACTGGTGATCCACGCGAATCGCTGTGGCGGTTGAGTTGGATGGGTCAGAGTAGCTCGCATTGAAGAAGGCGAACCCATTAGTTGATTCCGCCCCGTTGGGAAGAGGAAAGGCATTGACCACGATGGCCAGCGGCCCGGTGGCACGCTGACGCACACTGAGGCTGGGCACGCGGATGTTCGTTGCCACCTTGGGCAAGCGCAGTCGCAACGATTCCTGAGAAAAGAAGAAAAACGTGCGGTCGCGCCCGTCCAACGCGGCTGGGCCGAAGAACTTGCGCGGCAAATACACTGGCCCGCTGAACGTGCCGCCGAATTGATTTTGGCGCAACGGTGGTTTCGCCAAAAGATTGCGATTGGCGAACCAGTCATTGGCGTCCAGCGCTTCGTTGCGCAAGTATTCAAAGAGCGAGCCATGAAAACTGTTCGTGCCGCTCCGTGTCACAATCGAAACCTGCGCCCCCGGCGTGCGCCCGAACTCCGGCGCATACGTCGAAGTCTGAATCCTGAATTCTTCCAGCGCGTCTACTGAAACCAAACTGTTCGTGCCCCCTTGCGCATTGAACCCCGGATACTCACCGCCTATGCCATAAAACTGCGTGCCGTTGACCTGTACGCCAAGGTTGGCGCTGACGCCATCCACCGTAAAGTAATTCGATGACTCCCGCTGCCCATTTACCGAAAATTGCCCTTGTCGTTGTGAGTTGGAGAAGACCGGAACCACGCCCGGCGTCAGATTGATGAGCGATTGAAAGCTGCGTCCATTGAGCGGGAGGTTTTCGACAAACTGCCGGTTGATGACCGTGCCGACGGTCGGCGCTTCGTTCAGCAGCGAAGTTCCGTCCGTTACATTCACAGTTGCGCTGACATTGCTCACGCGCAGTTGAATCAGCAGCGAGCGCTGATCGCCAACGTTCAACGTCACGTCGCGGTGCGTGATCGTGGCGAAGCCGCTTTGTTCGACCGTTACGGTGTAATTGCCCGGTGGCAACAACGGCATCGTGAATGCGCCTTCGTTGTTGGTGGTTGTCGTGCGCTTCAGCCCTGTCGCAGTGTTTTGCAACGTGACGGTCGCTTGGGCGATGTTGGCTCCGGCCTGATCTGTCACGGCTCCGCTCAAGGTTGCCGTTGCGGATTGCGCTTGCAGGTTGACGTGCAGCGTTACGATTGAAATCGCAATCAGAAATGCGTAACGAAGAATTCGGTTCATTGCTCCCTCTCGGTGGTTTGATGCTGTTTGGTAAAACGTTCGATCTGCGCAACCAAAGCTTCGGCATTGGTGAGTGCGCGCCAAAATAAAGATGATTTGATCGCCGTGACCGCTGTCGGCTGGTTGGAAATTGTCAGCGATTGATCCAGCACGGTGGCGGCAGATTTGCCCAGCGCGGACAACTGCGCGATGGCGCGATACAGTTCGGCGGTGTGGCGAATTTCTGGTTGCGCGTCGGCGGCGGGCGCTGAAACGCTGAGGATGGTTGCCAGTTCTTCGCGCAAGCGGCGCGTTTTCGTGGCGTAACCTTGCGCGTGCTGTGCCAGCACTGAGCGGTATTTGCCTTGTGCAGCGGGATCAAGCTGATCGAATCGCGCCAGCGGAATTTGTTTCGTCAGCCGCTCCAGCGCGTAAAGATGATTGAGCGATTGATGCGCCTGGTTGTGCAAGCGCGCGGCGAGTTCGTGGATGGCGGTTTCGCTGTCATTGCTGCCGCGCCGTTGCAGATATGCGCGCAATTCGTTCGCAATCGGCAATGCGGTCTTTTCAATCTCGACACGATTCAACTCGCCCGTGCGTGAGGCTGACGGATTGCTTCTCCGTTGCCGTGCGACGGCTTCGGCAACGGTTTCCAGTTGCAGCATCACTGCCGGGTGCGTGGCAAATGACGCCAGCGCGCGCGCCAATTCGGTTTTGCGTTCGCTGGTTTCGACGATGCCTTCAATTTTCAATTTCCCGTGCGATGTGCGCCGGACTTCAATTTGTTCGCCCAGATCAGCGGCAGCGTCGTGCAACAAACGCAAGGCTTCGACTTCCATTTCCGCCGTCGCAGTCGCGGCCAGCGCCGACGGCAAAACCGTTGGCGACGGCATTGCGAAGTTGGGAATGACGCCGCTGTTGGCAGGTGTCGCGGCAGGCACAGCTTCGCGCGGTGCGGCAACCGATGGAACAGCGCGCGGCGCAGGCTTTACCGCAGGTTTCGCGGGCGCAAACCACCAACCCAGCTTTTGCCCGACGACAACCGCGAGCAATAAGGCAGTCAGCAAAATCGTGATTGTCACCCAACGGAATGTAGAGAGCGGAGCGCGGAAGGCGGAAGATAGTTTTGTGAACAGCCCTGGCGGCTGCGTGAATGAAGCGAACAACTCAGAGGGCGCAAGCGGAGCCTGTGCGCGATCATCATTGACTTCGATTCCGCATTCCGCGCTCCGCACTTCGCACTCATACTTGATTTCCAAATGCGGCCACGAACCGCAAAAACTCAGGGCGGCGGTCATCGTTCGACCGTGACTGAGTTCGGCGTGCGCGTGTTGCTCGAATTGTCCGTCAGGCGGCGGCGCAACGTGCAACGCGAGCATGCGCACGCCCTGTTCGCTGAAGACTTCGATGAGCGTGAGTTGTTCGGCCATTTCGATGCCGAGCGTTTGCCGGGTCAGCTCGCTGTTGACTTCCTGCCGCGCCAGCACAAAGCCATTGACGGCAATGCGCAATTCCTGCGGTTCGTGTTCATACACTTCACGTAACCGTTGCCGATATTTTTTGAGCCTTCGTTGGCGGGTTTTGGCAGATGTTTCTACAACGGTGAGTTTGGGCTTGATACTGCTGGCTTGCGCGCCACGATCCGGCCCCAACATATCGTTCGGGTCGCGGTCTGAAAGCGGTGACAGTCCGAGCAACCGATTCGCTGCTTCCAAACAGTTCGGGCAACTGACCAGATGCGCCAGCAACGGCACGGTCAGCAATTCCGGTCGCGCCGCTTCATAAATTTCCGCGAGGTGTTTGCGTTCCAGACAGCGCCCGGTTCGCGTGGCAAAGATGGCTTGGTGCATTTGTGCCATCGTTTCTTCGGGCGTTGCGCCGGGCTTGATTTCAGCCGCGTTGATGTTGGGTGTCTCGCTGAGAAAACCGAGCTTGGCGGGGTCATCCAGAAACAATTTGGCTTCGCCGCGCGCCATTCGCAGCAATTCCTTGATGGCCGGACGCGATACACACAAGAGCGCCGCCACTTCGCCGGGGTAATAGCCGTGAAAGAAGCGCAGAATCAGCGCGCTGCCTGCTTTGGAGCTTTCTTTCCGCAAACAGGCATAACGGCAA
>CAZRXE010000137.1:0-1661 GCA_964603695.1 uncultured Heliomicrobium sp. | reverse complement strand
TGGATTTCGACTGCCGGATGGTTGCGCAACGATGCGAAGGCTTGCAGCAATTCGGCCTTGCGGGCGTCGCTTTCAAGCAGTCCTTCAATCCGCAATTTGCCTGTCGGCGTGCGGCGCACCTCGATTTGTTCGTGTGTGTCGGCGTTGGCTTGTCGCAATAACTGCAACGCTTCGATTTCAAGCGCGGCGGTAGCGATGACAGGCGCAGCGAAAGGCGCAAGCGCGGGCGATGGCGCAACGCGGCTGGTGTTCGCGTTGGGAGTACTGCCCGAACTGACGGCGGGCGACGCGGGCACGGCAGATGGTCGCGTGTCGCGTTTGGCAGGCAACGCCGTTGGTTTCGCCGGAGCAAACCACCAACCCAGCTTTTGTCCTAGCACAACGACGAGCAGCAACGCCGTAAGCAAGACAGTGATCGTGACGGGACGCAGCAACCACGAGAATGCGGATTGTGGATTGCGGATTGCAGATTTGAGAGTTGCGAACAATCCTTGCGATTCCGGCAATACTTCATCGCCAGCAGGAAAGAGCAAACTCGGCAAAGCGTGTAATTCCTCCACTGCGCATTCCGCATCCCGCACTCCGCACTCGGTATAGTTCAATTCAAGCGTTGGCCAAGTCGAAACGAAATTCAGCGTGGCGTCGAGCCTGCGTTGTTCGCTGAGTTCAAGGTGAGCGTGTTGCTTCAACGCGGGCGTTTCGCCGACTGGCAGGTACAACAAGCGCACGCCCTGTTCGCTGAAAATGTCGACAAAGGCGAGCGGCTCATCCAGATGCAACTTGAGCGAGAGGCGATTGTGCACGGCTTCCACCGTATGCATCGCCACACAAAACCCGTTGGCGTAAACATGCAATTCCGCCGGCTGATGCTCCAGCGTTTCCGCGCGGCGGCGTTCGACAGCTTTGAAGGGATGGCGACCACGATTACGCCGCTGTTTCGCATTGTGCCGTGGCTGATTTGTTGAGTCGGAATTGCCCGGATCATCAGGGAAATGGGCATCTTGCGCCGTCAGTCCCAGCAACGAGTTGACCTGTGTCAGGCACGTTGCGCAACAAACCAGATGCGCCAGCAACACGGTATTCAACGCTTCGCTTTCTGTGGCGCGATAAATCGCTTTCCATTGGCGGGCGTGCAAACAGGCTTGCGTTTGCGGGGCGGCAAAAATGGCCGTGCGCAAGGATGGCAGAAAATCTTCGTCCGCGATTTTGACTGGCAAAGGCAAAGCGGGTAACTCACCAGCGATGCCGAGGAATTTGAGCGATTGCGGTTCGTGCAGATATTGGCGGGCTTCGCGGCGTGCCAGACTCAACCATTGTTTGACCGCGCCGCGCCCTGCGGCTTCTTCCAACCGCATGAGCCGCGCGATTTCGGCAGGCAGATAACCGTGAAAGAACCGCAGCAGCAAAACACTGGCGGCTTTGGATTGAAACCGCCGCGCCAACGCGTACTGCGCAATCAACTGCAACTCTTCGCGGGCACTCAAGCCAGCGTGCGTTGCGTCGCTCTGCCAGCGCAAGGCGGCGGAATCGAAATCGGCGCCGCAAAGGGACTGTTCGCTGCGCTGCGCCGCGCGACGTACCTGGGACACGCGCAGATTGCGCAGCATCTGGCGCAAATAAGCGTCGAGGTTTTCGATGGCATCAAGGTCAGGTCGCGCCAG
>CAZRXE010000136.1:0-10746 GCA_964603695.1 uncultured Heliomicrobium sp. | reverse complement strand
GGCCAGAAGTGTTCGGCATAACAATTGATTTCTCAGGCCAAAGCCTGGCGCTCTTTGAGATAGTAAGAAAAAGTTTGGGCCAGGCAATTCTTGCACAGTCTCAGCGCCCGGCGTAGCAGACGCCAACTGACTTGAAAGACTTCGCTCACTTGAGCGGTGATCGTTTTGGCTTTGCTTCGCGATTGCTTTTTCCGAGCACTAGCCGATGGAGCTAGCGACTCAGATTTTTGCTCTAACAGCGTCCACAGGATTGAGGCGAGTAACAAAATGTGAAACTGCGTGGCGATGCCCGCCTCGCTCAGATTGATTAGGTGTAAGCCGCCAAGCGTGTGTTTCCAAGCCCGAAAGATCAATTCAATTTGCCACCTCCAGGCATATAACAGAACGATCTGGTGAGTGGCCAAATCAAAGCGGTTGGTCAGCAAGCGGAACTGATGGCCGCCGACAGTGAAACAGATCAGGCGCAGAATCGTGCCGTCTTTGTCGCGCGTGAATTTGCCGATCTGGTCACTGATTGAACTCAGGCGCTGCAAACCGGGATGAGCCTCGACGGCCAAATCCGCGAGCGATCTGAAATGGGTGTTGTTGCGCTCGCGAATGACAAAGAAGGCTCCGCGCTCAATCAACTCCCGACAGAAGGCGATGCTGACATAGCCTCGATCCATCACGTACGTCAGGCCGGCTTGGGCCATCGCCAGCAGGCAAGCCTTTTCCGATGAGGTCGAAGCCGCGTCGTAGGTCAGGAGAAAGGCTGCCGCGCACATCGTGTTGAGAGCTAGACCGAGATGCAAGCGGACGCCTTGGAATCCTTGGCTGGCCAGCCAACCGAGTTGATTGACGATTGGCCAGTAGGAAGAATCCACCGCCCAGACTTCGCCGAGCGCCTTGAGTTCGGCGATTTCGGCCAGCGGATGATTGACTCTCAAATGCTCAATCAGACGGATCAACCACTTGACCGGATAACGGGCGAAGGCGTCGTGCAAAGTACTCAGGCCAAGCGCCGGCAGCTTGAGCAGGTGGGCCTCTGGCCTGGTCTTGAGGTCCAATGTGAGGTCGCGCAAGGAGCGAATCTGATCGAAGACTCGAAATAACAGGACGCGGACAAAGACCGGATAAAACAACTTCTTTGAAGCTTTGGAGATCGGATGTTGATCGAGCAGTTCGAGAGGTTGGCGAATTGGCTCCAATATCTTGTCAAAGAGCAAAGGCTCTGTTTTGATTGCTTGGGCGAGATTCAATCTGTTTCCTCCAGTTCAGTTTGATTGCTTTACTAGAGTTTGACCGATGATCTCTCGCCTACTCAATCATCTTTTCTCAATTGTTATGCCGAACACTTCTGGCCGCGAAGTATTATCTGGAAAGTGAAACCTGCCTTTATTTCACGTTGATTTGCACTGCATTGGATGAATAGCCTTCGGCGAACAAGACTGCTTCCACCAGGCCGCGTCCAACCAATGCGCGCGGCAATTTCACGTTCATTTGGTCAAGACCGATAAAATCGCCTTGCTGCCCGGCATATAACACTTCGGCAGCCAGACCGCCGACTCGTGCCGCGACGTTAGTCAGACTGCCGCGCAAACGCCAGCCCGTGCCGAACAAAACCAAAAATACCTGATCGTTTTCTCCGCCGAGGTCAATCTGGTGCGGCACGAAACGGTTCGTTGCCGGATCGAACACCGCCGCCGGTTCATAAAACAGCGAGCCATCCGCCAGCGCGCGAATCACCACTGCCGCCGGAGCGCCGCTGCCAGTGGCGTTGGCGGAAAACAGTCCCGGCGCGACCGGCGCAATCAATGCCGTTTGCATTCGCGGCGCGCCCAGGCTGGTGGTCAATGTCAGCAACGCTGTGTCCGGCGCGGTTCCCGGCGGAACTTGAAAATTGATCTGTCCCGGCGAAACGAAAAACAGCGGCGACAATCGTTCGACTCCCGCGCTGTCTTTGACCGTCAGCGAAGCGCCGGCCAATTGCGTTGGCAGCGGAACAGTGTCGGCGATCAAGGTCGCCGTCGAAATGCCATTGCTAAACGCCGCCGCGATGGATTCGGGCGCGAGTACTGGGCCGCAAAAACTCGCTGCCGACACCGCCGCCAGCGCGGTTTGCGTGCGATCCACCATTACGTCGAACACAGTCACCTGACCCGTCGCGACCGTCGCCGTGCATACCGTCGCAAACGCGCTTTCGCCCGCCGGCGTCACCATCACGCGATATTTGCCCGGTGCCAAATCCACGCCGCCATAAAAGCCATTGCCGTCGGTGGCCGTGATCACCGACGTGCGGCCTTTGATGGGCGTCGTGCCGTCGGCGAGTCTGGCAATCGTCACCTCGCCAGCGTCAATCGCTTCGCCGGTTTTGGCGCGGGCGACGCCCATCAGATGACCGACCTGCGGATTGGCTTTCCATTCCATAACGGGAACCGCTGCCGGTTGCGCGAAAACAGCGACGGGATTGGCCGCCGCGTCTTCATAAGCTTTCGATCCGTCCACGGACTTGCCCGTCGTCAAACCGGCGGCCAGTTCCGCGATTGGACGCAGCGGCGTGTTCTGATTCGGCGGGAAGGAAAAGGGATTGGCCGTCACGGCCTCGTTTGAACCGGCGAAGGAATAAAACACCACGCCCTGCGAACGATTGCCCAATGCCGACGGCGCGACGGCGCGGCGAACCTGTCGCAGCGTGCCTTCAACCGAATTCAAAAACACGCCCAGGCCGAGCAGGGTCGTGCGGTCATAAGCGTGATTCTTCGTCCATTCGTTCCAGGTATCGAGCAGCGGCACTTGCGAAGCCGTATGTTCGCGTTTGTAGTTCATCGGAACGGCCAAGTCCAAAATGCCTTCCTGCGTCCACGCCCGCCAATCCTGAAACACGCGCCAGTGACATTCCGCCGCTTCCCAACCGGATTCGGTCGCGGGGCCGCCGCCGAATGCGATCAAGGCCGCCGAAACCTTGAGCGCGGGTTTGACGGCAATCGCGCTGAGATACACGCGGCGGACAAAGTTCGTCACCTGGTCGCGCCGCCACTTGTTCCATTGAGGATCGTTTTGCGCCGGATTGCCCGCCAGGCCGTAACGTTTGTTGAAGCGCGCAACGCTGGTTTCGTTGTAGCCAATACTGACGCTGCTGGTGGGAGTTTGGCCGGAGACTGCAATTTCGGGATAACGTATGCGATCCAGATGCAGTCCGTCCACATCGTAGTTCCTGACCAGATGCAGCAACACGCGCAAGGTGTAATCCGCCGCGTCCGGATGCCCAAGATCAATCCAGAAATCACTGCCGAAACGATGGCCGCCGAAGCGAATCGAAGTATCAGTGCCGGTAGTGTCCGGCAGCAACGTTCGCGTCAGCCAGTTCGCGCGCCCCTCGTAAACTCTGCCCGTCGCCGGATTGAAGCCGTGCTGATTGAACACGTGATTGGCGCTTTCGGGCGCACGCGAAGTCGGATCGGAGTTCCACAGCGCGCCGATGATGACGAAGGCGTGGACTTCGATGGCGTTGGCATGCGCTTCGCGAATCAAATCCGCCAGCGGATCAAAGCCCGCTTCAATCGGCGTGCGGTCGGCGCGGGGTTCAAGCGAATTCAAATACCAGGAATCGCCGCGCCTTCGCACCTGCACGAAGACGGCATTGCAATTGGCCAGCTTGATGTTATTGACGACGGCCAGAATATCGTTGTGGTTATTGAGCGGCGTGTTGAACGTGTCTACCCAAAATCCTCTGTATTGCCCGGACGATGTGGATTGCGCGGCGGCCAAAGGCGTCAACAGAATTGCCGCCAAAAACAATAGCGGCATCAATAGCGGGCAGGCGCGTAGTGGTGTAGTCATCTCTCGTTCAATTCTTCATCAAGTCGTTTTTTTTGAGGGTTATCGGGCAAGTTTCATAAATGTTGAAAAGTGGATGATGGTCTTTCTCATTTTCCATAGATCAGTTGGAATTTTTCATTGTCATTGATTGCCGATAAATGGTTGAACTGATTGGTCAATGGCCAATTTCAAATTTCATATCGCAACTCGAAAATAAGCAGCGAACCGTTATCCGGGAAATGAAGCCTGCCGGTCATCGTCGAGGGAGGGCGCGGTTATAACACAGCCAAACGACAAGCAGTCAATCGGGTTTGACCGCCCTGACCACTGGTGTAGCGCCTTGATTTTGTCGTGGCGGGTTGGCTGTTTCGGCTTGCCAAAGTCGCCGGCTGAATTTAGGTTGTCGGGCGTAACGAATCATCGAATATATTCCGCTCGCTTGAAGCTCATCACGATTCGGAACAAATCATGAACGCAATTGAACTCCGTATTCCGCCGCTTGGGCTATTCATCGTCTTCGCCGTGACGATCTGGACTGTCGGCGCATACTTTCCCGCCGCCGACATTGCTTTCCCCGGACGCCGGGCAATCACCGTCAGCTCCTTTTTGCTTGGTTGGGGAGTCGTCAGTGCGGGAGTCTTTGAATTTCGCCGAAGAAAAACAACGATGAGTCCGCTGTCGCCTGAAAAAACGGCGTCCGTTGTTTCGTCAGGCATCTACCGTTGGAGCCGAAATCCGATGTATCTGGGAATGGCGCTACATTGTTTAGCATTGCCGCCTGGCGTTCATTTTGGTTTGGCTTTGTGGCGGTGCCGCTCTTTTGTGCATATCTGACGCGGTTTCAAATCGTCCCCGAAGAGCGAATGTTGCTGAAACTTTTCGGCGCGGATTACTCCGCGTATATGAATCAGGTTCGACGGTGGATATAACCACGGTCGAGTCTTCCTCCCGACTGAGATGAACAAAAACTACTATGAAGAGCGGGTCAACCGCGTGATTGATTACGTCGCGCGGAATCTGGACGGCGATCTTTCATTGAGCGAACTCGCTCGGGTCAGCCATTTTTCTTCCTTTCATTTTCATCGGATTTTTCAGGGCATCACGGGCGAAACCGTCAATAACTTCGTCCGGCGCGCGCGTTTGGAAAGAGCCGCGCAATTGATGAAAGCCGCGCCGGCCAGACGAATCACCGACATTGCGCTGGAAGTAGGTTTTGCGGGTCTCGCCGAATTCTCGCGGGCGTTCAAAGCGCATTTCGGGATCAATGCCAGTGCCTGGGATCGGCGAGCGCCGCTTGAGAAAAGCAAGATCAGCAAAGCGCCGGACGATCTGGTGTTTTACCCTTTTGAAGAACTTGAACAGCGCGCGAAGGCGGCGGGGTTGCGAGTTCGCATCGGCAAATTGGATCAGTGCCGGTACGTCTACTTTCGCGTCTTCAATTCTTACGGCAATGAGCGGCTGCTTGATGCTTACCATTCCCTGTTGAATTGGTTGGCGCAGCGGCAGACCGATCTTGATGATGTGGTGTTGCTCGGAATGTCTTCGGACGATCCGAGCATCACGCCGCCGGAAAAATGCAGCTACGATATGGGCGTCGTCTTCCCCAAGAATGCCAAAGATCAGGGAATTGTTGGAGAAATCCTCAAATCCCGGCAGCGGCTCAATCGCACGTTGCTGCTCCCGGAGCGCGCCGAATGCGAACCTCTTGGGTTGACCATCCGTGATTTTGAAGCCGAAGCCGTGGCGGTGCTTCACTGTGCAGGTGATCTGTCGGCGGTGGGCATTGCCTGGCAGTACCTGTTCAGAATCTGGCTTCCCGCCAGCGGATTTCAGCCGGCCAATGCGCCAGGCTTCGAAGCCTTTGTCCGCACACCGGAAGAAATCGGCTGGGAAACTTTCGATCTTCTCGGCTGTCTTCCCATTGTTCGGCTGTAACAAGCAACAAGAAAAAAGGAGATTTATGATCGGCAAACTGTTACTGGCAATGAGCGTCAGTTGTCTCGTTTTCCTGCCTTTGAAAAAACACGGCGTTGATGAAGCCGGGAAAATGATTGTGGCCGCGAAGGCCGGAATCAATCAATTTTGGACCACATACAAAGCGGAGCAGACCTCCGCGCACTCCGGCAAAACGTCCGGCCAACAGCAATCACAAACGAATCAAAAGGAGCAACGCATGGAACTCGGCAATTTTTCCGTCAGTTTGGCGGTTAAGGATATTGAGGCGTCAAAGAGTTTTTACGAGAAGTTCGGTTTCAAGGCCTTTGCGGGCAATGCCGCGCAGAAATGGCTGATTATGAAAAACGGCGATCACATCATCGGGCTGTTTCAAGGAATGTTCGAGAAAAACATTCTGACCTTCAATCCCGGCTGGGACAGCAACGGTCAGAACCTCCCGACATTTACCGATATCCGCGAATTGCAGCGTCAACTGAAGGCCAAAGGGGTGAAATTGCTGAAAGAAGCGGATGAGAATTCCACAGGGCCGGCCAGCTTTATGGCCGTGGATCCTGATGGAAACCAGATTCTCGTTGATCAGCATCGGTAAGCAAGGTGGCTTTTCCTGGGAGTTCGGCTGGGTTTCCTGATGGAAAGTGTTTTTCAGGACGTGCGGGAGTTGAAGCGATTGCTGTACTCAAAAACGAACAGCAAATTGCCCGCAATCTGACCAATCAATTGATCGCCTTTGCCACTGATGCGGTACCGTGCAGTTCAGCGCCCTGAAAATGGAATCGCTATGATTCTGCTTCGCCCAAAAACTATTGCGTAAAATCCTTATTCGACTGATTATTGAAAGCGAAATGATATTGGGCGGACGCGGCTGAATTCGCCGATAGATTTGTCACCTGATTGCCCACGGTTCCAGAGACTCAACGCCGTTGTTATGTGTTTATTGCTCAAGGGAGCCGCAGTAACTGAGCGACATTTCTACTATTAACAAGGAAAGAAACAAATGAACAAGCTAACAAAAGAAGAAACCCTATTGCTTCTAAAATTCTTGTGTTCCTTCGCCTGGACTAACCAAGAGATTACGGACAATGAGCGAAGATTTATGGGGAAGATAATACGTAAACTTGGGCTTAACAATGAGGAAACGGCACAAGTTTACAGTTGGCTGGAAGTCCCGCCCAGTCAGGAAGAGGTAGACCCCTCTAAGATACCAATGAGTTACCGGGAGCTATTTTTGAATACGGTAAAAGATCTCCTGAAAGCTGATGGCCCAATAGACACCCAAGAATCCGAAGCACTCGCATTATTTGAGCAAATCCTAAATTCAAATAAGTGAAGCAAGATGAGCGCGTCTCCTACAGATAATCTCGAATTTCTATCGGAAGGCTCTACAGCGATTTACACTGGAATGAGAAGACGGAAGCTAATTGAACATTGTGGAAATTAAAGTCTGGTCTTCTTACTCGAATGAAAACCGAACCTGTAGAAGGTGATAACCTGCAACCTAAAAGATAACCATTATGAAGGCCGTAAATACCTCCATTCAAACCACACTTTCACGCCGTAGCTTTCTGCGCGGAACCGGCGTCGCACTCAGCTTACCGTTGCTGGATGCGATGCTGCCGGCGTTTGCGCGCGCCGAAACAAAGCCCGTACCGCGCCGCTTCTTCGCGATTTGCAACAACCTCGGCGTGCTGCCGTGGAAGTTCTTTCCGGCGGCGGAGTCCAAAGGCTTCGGCTATCAACTTTCGCCTTACCTGGAAGAACTCAAAGCGCATCGCGATCAGTTCACGGTTTTCAGCGGCGTTTCGCATCCCGACGTGGACGCGGGGCATCCGGCGGACAATTGTTTTCTGACCGCCGCGCCGCATCCTTCCAGCGGCGGTTTTCGCAACACGATCTCGCTTGATCAATTCGCGGCGGAACACATCGGCAACCAAACGCGCTTTCCGTCGCTCACCCTCGGCGTCAATATTCAAAAGGGACAGCATAGCCTTTCGTGGACGAGCGGCGGCGTGTTGATTCCTTCGGAAGAAAACCCAGCCGAACTATTCAAACGCATGTTCGTCACCGGCACGCCCGCTGAAGTCGAAGCGCAAGTGCGGCGGCTGGCTTTGGGGCGAAGCGTGATGGATTCCGTCGCCGAACAGACTCACCGCCTGCAACGCTCAGTAGGCGCGCGCGACCGCGAACGGCTTGATCAATACTTAACCGGCGTGCGCGATCTGGAAAAACGTTTGGGTCAGGCCGCCGAATGGGAACAGAAACCAAAGCCCGTAGTCAGTGTTGCGCCTCCCGCCGACACCGCGCAGCCGCGTGATTACTTTGAAAAGGTGCGATTGATGTACGACCTGGCCACGCTGGCGTTTGAAACAGATTCGACGCGGCTCGTCGCCTTGATGCTCGACAGCGTGAATTCGCCCGCCATCGCCATCGGCGATGAAACTATGGCGGACAGCTATCACGCCATTTCCCACCACGGCAAGAAACCTGAAAAACTGCGGCAGTTTGAAGCGGCGGATCGTTTGCAAATGCGCGCGCTCGACAAGCTCTTTTGCGATTTGAAATCGCGCAAGGAAGGCGATGAAACCTTGCTCGACCGCACGATGATTCTTTACGGCACGAACATGGGCGATGCGAATACTCACGTGACGACCAATTTGCCGACGCTGTTCGCGGGCGGCGGATTCAAGCACGGTCAGCATCTGGCCTTCGACCGCGAGCGCAATTACCCGCTGCCGAATCTGTTCGTGAACGTGCTGCAACGGCTGGGCATCGAAACGGACAAGTTCGCCAGCAGCACCGGCACTATGCGCGGGCTGGAATTGATTTCCTGACAGTCCGGCGAATGCCGCCCAGCCCAAAACTTCCCTCCATCTTTTTGCAGTTCCGGCAGTACCTGAAGCAGTAAACATTATGTTTGGAAACACGGCAGGCTTTTCCCACCTGCCGTTGTTCCCGTTGGTGCAAACTTCCGGGAAAAATCCGCCCGGCATTTATCGAGGAACCCGAACCATGAATACACGTCTCCGCCAGACAGGCTACTCGCTTTTACTGATGGCCGTGTGCGCCATCCTGTCAATTTCCGCTCAAGCGCAAACCAGCGGCAATGCCACTTTACGCGGAAGCGTCACCGACCCTTCCGGCGCGGTCGTGCCGCAAGCCAAAGTCGTCTTGCGCGACGAGCAAACCCAACTCGAACGTCAAGCCAACGCCAACGAAGACGGCAGCTTCTTGTTTGCGTCGCTCCCGCCCGGCACTTATTCGGTCAAAGTCGAAGCCGCCGGTTTCAAGTCCTACACGCTGAACCGGCTGGTCATCAGTCCCAGCGAAACGCGCGGGCTGAACATCGCAATGGAAATCGGCGCGACCACCGAATCCGTCACCGTCACGAGCGAGGCCGCGCAAATTCAAACCGAAACTGGCGAGAAGGCCTACACCATCACTTCGGCGCAAATTGAAAACCTCTCGCTGATTTCGCGCAGCAGTCTTGAACTGTTGCGCATTCTGCCCGGCGTGGTTGGCCCCGAAGCCGAAACGCTGGATTTCACAGGCTTTCAGCAAGGCGGCAATGCCAACAACGGTTTTTCCGTCAACGGCCAGCGCGGCCAGAACATCAACATCAGCGTGGACGGCTCCATCACCAAAGACATCGGCGCGAACAACGGTTCGATCATCACGCCCAACAACGACATGGTCAAAGAAGTCCGCGTGCAAACATCCAACTACGCCGCAGAATTCGGAACCAGCAGTTTGCAGGTCACAGCCGTCACCAAATCCGGCGGCAAACAATTTCACGGCAGCGTTTACGAATACGCGCGCAACCAGTATCTGAACGCCAACGACCGCGCGCGCAATTACGCCGGCCTGGGGCGTCCGCAAAATTCGCAGTATTACACCGGCGGCAACATCGGCGGCCCGGTCAAACTGCCCGCGGCGCTGGGCGGCAACAAAATCAAGGATCGGCTGTTTTTCTTTTACGGCTTTGAACACCAACGCCAGCGCAACGCCCAGGACATAGTCTTCGGCGTCGTGCCGACGCTCAAACAGCGTCAGGGCGATTTCAGCGAGTTCCTGCCCTGCGCCAATATAGGCAATCCCGCCGGATGTACTTCGACCTACTTACTGCAAAACCGCAACCTGACCGTGCCGATCAATTCAATCGGCCAAACCGTCGGGCAGAGCCTGGCGACGAGCAACTTCGATCTGAACCCGTTCAAAGACCCGACCAATCTGGGGCCGACGATGTTGCAGCGGCTCTTTCCCGCGCCCAATTACAACGATCCGGCGCAGCGGTTCAATTACGTCACGGGCGTGACCTTACCGCTGGATCGCACGGATCAAAAACTGCGCATTGACTATAAAATCAGCGACCGCACGAATATGTACGTCCGTCTGGCGCGCGAGACCGAAGGCGAAGAATTCGCATACGGCGTATGGGGTCGCTCTTCAATGACCGAATTATTCAGCCACACCGACGGCAATCACATCGGACGTTCGGTGGCGGCCAACGTGGTGACGATTTTCGATCCGACATTGACGATGGAAACAGTCATCAGCGCCAGCAAGCTGAAGCTCTATCACGATTACGAAGACATCAATAAAGTCTCGCCGCAGGCTTTGGGCCTGGGGAATCTGCAATTGCCATTCGGTTACCTGGGACGCAGCGCGCCGGCCTTGCAGGTCTCCGGCCTGACGGGTTTGTCGCTGACTTTCGTCGGCAACAACCAAGGCGAAACGCCGACCTTCGCGTTCAACTCCAGTTATTCGGTCAACTCCAACGTGACCAAAATCAGCGGCACGCACAGTTACAAATTCGGCGGTCTGTTGGAACAGGTCAACAAAAAACAGAACCTCGGCGACCAGTACAATGGCCGCATCGTGCTCAACAACGTCACCAACGGCACGGCCAATCCCTTCGGCAATTTGTATATCGGGCGCCCCGGCTCCGTGCAGCAATCGAACCGCACGCCGGCAGGCGAATTTCGCAACTACAACTTC
>CAZRXE010000135.1:0-3239 GCA_964603695.1 uncultured Heliomicrobium sp. | reverse complement strand
AATATGGTCAGGCGTGGCGACGATTACCGCTTCAATGTCTTTTTGCTCGTCGAGCATTTTGCGGAAATCGGCATAGCGTTTGGCTTTATTGTAAGCCTCCTGCAATTTGACGGCGTCTGAATTAGCGCTGCCATCGCGGTTTTTGGTGCGCTCGGCTTGTGCGCGATCCACATAACCGAAATCCACGTCGGCCAGCGCGACGATATTTTCCCCGGCCTTGACCAGTTCCGTGGCGTCCGAAGCGCCCTGTCCGCCGCATCCGATGACGGCAACGTTGAGCTTATCGCTCGGCGCAATGTAGCCCGTTCCTCCCAGCACGTGTCGGGGGACGATCATCGCTCCGAGAGCGACCCCGGTCGTACCCGCGACAAATTTCCGTCTAGAAATCTTGTCTTTTTCCATAAGCGTTTCCTTTGTCCTTGAAGGGTTTGGATTGTGTTTCGATTTGCGGCGAAATGGGTCGCCGCGCGCATCCTACCTCAAACCTGCGTGAATTGCCCACAATCCGGCGTCAAGTTGTGCTGAGAAAGGCGGTTTTTTCGGTCTCCGAATTTCTGCTACGATCCGCGCCGCACACTGAAAAAACTATATGAACGCATCCATTACTTATTTTGAAAAAACGCTCGCGCTGCTGCATCACCTGCGCGAAACACAGCTTGAAAACATCGAACGCGCCGCGCAACTTTGCGCCGAGAGCATCGCCCATCAAGGCCTGGTCTTTCTGTTCGGCAACGGTCATTCGCGAATGATGTGCGAAGAAATGACGCCGCGTCAGGGCTGCTTTGTCGGCTGGGTGGCGTTGGTCGAACTGGCCTTGTCGAATCACGCTTCCATCGTCGGCGCGAACGGATTGCGCGCGCCGCTGCACCTGGAAAAATACGAAGGTTATGCCGAAGAGATTTTGAAGGGCTTCAAGTTCGGCCCGCGCGACGCTTTCATAGTCATTTCCACCAGCGGCATTCGCCCGGTGATTGTGGAAATGGCGCTGGGCGCGAAACAACGCGGCTTGCCGGTGATTGGCGTTTGTTCGCGGCAACATTGCGAACAGTCTGTGCCGGCGCATTCTTCGGGCAAAAAGCTGATTGACGTGGCCGACGTGTTGATTGACAACGGCTGTCCGCCGGGCGATTGCGTGGTCGAACTCGACGGCCTGGAATGGCGCACCGGGCCGACTTCAACGGTGACAGGCGGAATGATTGTCAACATGCTGCGCTGCCGCGTGGCCGAATTGCTGCTCGAACGCGGCATTAAACCTGTGCTGTTGCCGAGCCATCAATTCGTCGGCAACACCGATGCGGCGGAGCAGCTCGAACGGTTTTACGAAGCCTACCGCCGCAGCTTGGCGCACTTGTACCGCGAATGAAAACCTACGTCATCACAGGCTCGACCGGTATCGCAGCGGCAACCATCCGAATGGCCGCGCGCGAAGGCTGCGCAGTGTTCTTCGTTAGCCGCGACGAAGACAGTTGCGGCGCATTGGCTGCTGAACTCCAAGCAGACAATCTGCCTTACGGCTTTTCCGTTGCTGATCTGACGATGCCTGAAGCCGTTGCCGAAGCCGTCGAAGCCTGCGTGGTGCAATTCGGGCGGATTGATGCTTTGTTCAATGTCGCAGGCATCAGCGGGCGACGCTTCGGCGACGGCCCTATTCACGAATGTTCGGTCGAAGGTTGGGAAACGACTTTCGACAACAACGTCAAAACCACGTTTCTGATGTGCCGCGAAGTCGTCAGGCAAATGCTTCGACAGCCGCTTTCCGAAATTGGCCGACGCGGCGCGATTGTCAATATGGCCAGCGTGCTGGCGTTCGCACCCGCAGCCACGCACTTCGCCACGCACGCTTACGCTGCCGGCAAAGGCGCGATTATCAGTCTGACCAAAGCGATGGCCGCCTATTACGCGCCGCACAAAATCCGGGTCAACGCCGTCGCGCCCGGCCTGGTGCGCACGCCGATGAGCGCCCGCGCGCAGCAGGACGCGGCGATTTTGGAATTGATGAAAACCAAACAGCCGCTTGCTGAAGGTTTGATTGAAGCGGAAGCCGTCGCCGAAGCCGCGTTGTTTTTGCTCGGTGAACAAGCGCGGTTTATTACCGGGGAGATTTTGAACGTGGACGCAGGATGGAGCGTGCGCTGACCAATCACCAACCACCAATCACCAATGAAAGAACAACCCTTACGAACCACAGTCATCGGCAGTTATCCCTTTCCCGGCTGGCTGGAATTTGCCTGCCAAAATCTGAATCAGTTTGGCGAAGCGGACCGCGCCGAGTTGCAGGAAGATGCCGTTATCGCGGCGATTTACGATCAACTGGCCGCCGGATTGGATGTCATTACCGACGGCGAACAGACGCGGCTGGATTTCAATCTGTCGTTTTACGGTTTTCTGGAAGGCATTGAACTGGAAGCCGCCGCGCCCAGGCGATTCGGGCCGCCCGCGCACGATCAGCGCGGCAAACATCGCATCACCGGCGTGATTCGCGCGCCGCGCGGTTTGGGCGTGGTCGAAGAGTGGCGACGACTTCAACGACTTGCCCAATCCGCAATCCGCAACCCGCAATCCGTAATCACGCTCAAGGCCAGCGTGCCCGGCCCGTATACCTTGAGCGGGCGGTTGATTCCGGACGCCGAACTCCCGGATCGTTTCGCCGTCACCGAGGCTTTGCTGCCGATTGTGCGTACGGAGTTGGAAGCATTGATCGCCGCCGGTTGTCAGGAAATCACAGTGGATGAGCCTTCGATGAGCTGTTACGCGCATCGCGAAGACCCGCGCCGGTTCGTGGATATTTTCAATCGCACGGTCGAAACCGTCGCCGGCGAATGCCGTCTGTCAACGCACCTTTGCTTCGGCAATTACAAAGGCCGCGCGGTCGGTTTGCGCCGTTACGCGCCGATGTTTCCGGCGTTTTTCGATTTGAAGGCGAACGAAATTCATCTGGAAATGGCCAGCCGCGAATTCGCCGAGATCGAATTACTTGCGCCGCTTTCCGAACGCTTTGATGTGGCGGTCGGCATCATTGACGTGAAAAGCTACTACATCGAAACCGTCGAGGAAGTCGCCGCGCGCGTGCGGCGATGTTTGCAGCACGCGCCGGCGGAACGCTTGGCCTTCGCGCCGGATTGCGGCTTGAGCCAGACGGCGCGTTGGGCGGCGCGGCAAAAACTGACCAACATGGTTGCGGGCGTCAAACAGGTTCGCGCGGAGCTTGGAGTTTGATGTTTATAGCGATTTGCAGGTGT
>CAZRXE010000134.1:0-3335 GCA_964603695.1 uncultured Heliomicrobium sp. | reverse complement strand
ACCATCGAACCGCCGCAGTCTTCAATCAGCTTGGCCACTTCCACGCAGTTGATGCTTTTGTCGTCCCAGCCGGCGCGAATCTTGACGGTCATCGGAATGGTGATGGCGCGTTTGACCTCGGTCAGAATCTTGCGCAGTTGCGGCAGGTCGCGCAGCAGATTCGATCCGCCGCCGCCGTTGATGACTTTTTTGGCCGGGCAACCGCAGTTGACGTCCACGAAATCAGCGCCGGTTTCCTGGGCAATTTCCGCCGCCCAGCGCATGCGAACTTCGTCGTAGCCGAAGATTTGAATGGCGATGGGGCGCTCTTCCGGTTTGAAGCGCATCATTTCGTGCGAGCGAATGTTGCCGCGCGTCAGCCCTTCGACGCTGATGAATTCGGTGACGAACAAACCCACGCCGCCGCGTTTTTTGATGAGACGGCGAAACGGCGAATCAGTCACGCCCGCCATCGGCGACAGCACCAAAGGCGGCGAAATTCGGCGGCCGGCGATCTCGAATGAATCCGAATAAAACATAGGTTTCGCTGACAAAACCCGCTTGCGAAGGCTTGCGGGACTGAATCTGTGATTGAAGGCCGAGACTATAGCATACAGATCAGGGTCTATTCATTTTCAGCCACAGAGCGCACCGCAGGACATAGAGAAAATCCAATATCTGGGTGATCTCCGCAGCCTCTGTGGCTGAAAATGAATAGACCCTGCATACGGTTGACGCTCAGGGTCAAAACCGTTAGCTTGAGCGTCGTGGCGGTGGAATCCTCAAATTTCATTGGTTTTCTTGATGAAGTGCAGCGGTTGAAAGTCGTGCCGCGAACGGGCTGGCTGTTGCGCGGCGTGCGCGATGTGGAATCGGTCGCGGATCATTCCTTTGGCGTTACCTGGATGGCAATGCTACTGGCCGACCGAGCGCGGGCGATTGGATTGGAACCCAACGTTGAAAAGGTTCTGCGGATGGCCTTGCTGCACGATCTGACCGAAGCGCGCACAGGAGATTTGCCCGCCACCATCAAACGTTATTTCGACAATGGCGTGCTTCACCACGCCGACGAACAAATAGCGCAGGAAATGCTGACTAACTTAGGCGAAATCGGCGAAACGTATTTGCAGCATTGGCGCGAATACGAAGCACGCCAAACGCTGGAATCGTGCATCGTCAAAGCCGCCGACAAACTGGACTTATTGCTGCAAGCGCGCGAATACGAAAAAGGCGGCGCGCGCCATCTGCACGAGTTTTGGGAAAACGCGGAAACGGATTTTTCCGCATTGGGAATTGACGAATTGCTTCAAGGCCTGGTCGAAGACTTGAAGGAAAGCAGAAAGACGAACGGCTGAAGTGTTATGGGCTTGATCGAACAAGGCATTGAGTGGTTACAACATTTGCCGCCGATGGGCGTGCTGGCGCTGATGTTTTTTATCGCGTACATCGAAAACGTCTTTCCGCCTTCGCCGAGCGATGTGCTGCTGGTTTTCGCCGGAACGCTGATCGGCATCGGCACAATCGGCTTTTTCCCGGCCCTGCTCTGTTCAACGTTGGGCAGCACATTGGGCTTTATGACGGCTTACGCTTTGGGCCGATACTTTGAGGGCCATATCGTTGAAGGCCGCTTCAGCCGTTATCTGCCGGTCAGCGCCATCAATCAGGTCGAGCGATTATTTCAACGGTTCGGTTACAAAGTCATCGTCGCCAATCGCTTTCTGGCCGGCACGCGCGCGATTGTTTCGTTTGTCGCAGGCATGTCGCGAATGAATCTGATGACGACCACGCTGCTTTCCGCGCTGAGCGCGGCGGCCTGGAACGCGATTCTGCTTTATTTGGGAATGGCCTTCGGCAAAAACTGGCAGCGCGTAGGCCAGTACCTGAGCATTTATAGTTCGGTCGTCACAGTCATTGTTATCGCCTTGCTGACAATTTTCGTCTGGCGGTACATCCGCAACAAACGCCAAACCGAAGCGGCGTCCGCCGCCAACGATTAACCTTTCGACTTTATGGATATCCTACGAAAGCTTCGCGTTCGCGCGGCCACGCAACTGCAACACATAGTCCTGCCCGAAGGCGGCGACGACCGCACGATCATCGCCGCCGGCAAAATCGCCGAAGAGCGTCTGGCGCGCGTTACGGTGCTGGGAGATGAAGCGAACATCCGCAGCCGCGCTTCGGCGCTGGGGGTTAGCCTGACCAACGTCATCCTGCTCGATCATCGCCAATCGCCGGACTTGAACCGCTACACGCAAGAACTTTATGAACTGCGCCGCGCCAAAGGCGTCACGCGGGATGAAGCCGGCAAACAGATTCTCGATCCGCTGTATTTCGGCAACATGATGGTTCGCGCCGGTCGCGCCGACGGTTCAGTCGCCGGCGCAACCAACACCACCGCGCACACTGTGCGTTCGGCGCTGGTGACCGTAGGTTTGCGCGAAGGTTTCAGCCTGGTTTCCTCTTTTTTCGTGATGGTTTTGCCGAACCGGGAATTTGGTGTTGATGGCGCGCTTGTCTTTGCCGATGCGGCAGTGGTCATCAATCCGACTGCGCCGCAATTGGCCGAAATCGCCATCACCTCCGCGCAATCCTGCCGCGCATTGCTAGACGCCGAACCGCGCGTGGCGATGCTGTCGTTTTCCACCAAAGGCTCGGCGCAACACCCGCTGGCCGACAAAGTCATCGAAGCCACCAAGACCATTCGTGCCCGCGCGCCTGAACTGGAAGTGGATGGCGAAATGCAACTCGACGCCGCGCTGGTTCCCAGCATCGCCGCCTCAAAAGCCAAAGGCTCCAGCGTCGCCGGACGCGCCAATGTGCTGATCTTCCCGGACATCAACGCCGGCAACATCGGCTACAAACTGACCGAGCGACTGGCTGGCGCAACCGCCATCGGCCCCATCCTGCAAGGCTTGGACAAACCGGCCAACGACCTTTCGCGCGGCTGCAAAGCTGAAGACATCGTGGATGTGGTGGCAATCACTGCTGTTCAAGCGCAAGCACGCAAGAAAGAACGATAGAGCATTATCAGCCTTTGAAAGCGTTCCTGATGTTTCCGGAAATTAACCACTTCAACTTAAGGAGATCACGAACATGCCCTTCCCTAACATCTTTACTCAGGAAGTAGCAGAAAACGTTATTGGCAGAATCAACAAGCTCACGCCGCAGAGCCGGCCGCAGTGGGGCAAAATGAGCGTGGATAAAATGCTGGCGCATTGCTGCGTTGCGTATGAAACGATCTATGAACCGGGCAAACATCCAAAGGCCAATCCGGTCATGCGTTTGTTCTTGAAGCTTTTTGTGAAACCGGTGGTGACCGGCGAAAAGCCCTTGCGAAAAAACAGTCCGACCGCTCC
>CAZRXE010000133.1:0-10006 GCA_964603695.1 uncultured Heliomicrobium sp. | reverse complement strand
GTTAAAGCCGGTTCAACCGCAGACCCTGCGGGCAAGGAAGGCGTGGCTGGATTGACCGCAACGCTGATTCGCAAAGGAACCAAAACGCGCGCCGCCGATCAACTTTCCGCCGAACTGGATTTCATCGGCGGGCAGTTGTTTGCCGGTTCCGATTACGATTACACCAGCGGGCGCGCGGAGTTTTTGAAAAAGGATTTGACCAAAGGCTTGGACTTGCTGACCGATGCGCTGCTCAATCCGACCTTCCCGGCGGGGGAAGTCACCAAGCTGTTGAAACAATCCATTGACAGTGCCAAATCCGCCAAAGATCAGGCGGGCAGAGTCATCGGCGAATACTTCGCGACGTATCTTTACATCTCGCATCCTTACGGCCGTCCGAGCGACGGCGACGAAAAATCGCTGCCGAACATTACCCGCGAAGACATCACCAAGTTTTACGAAACTTACTACACGCCGTCGAACACTATTCTGGCCGTCGCCGGAGACTTCGCCACGCCGGAAATGGAAAAACTGTTGGCGGATAAATTTGGTGTCTGGCCGGACAAAAAAGTGCCAACGGTCAATCTGTCCGCGCCGACAGCGTTCACGGGCAAGAAGCTCTTACTGGTGGACAAGCCGGATTCGACGCAGACTTATTTTGAAATCGGCAACATCGGCGTCGCGCGGACGAACGCCGACCGCGTTCAAATCAACGTCATCAACACACTGTTCGGCGGGCGGTTTACTTCGATGCTCAACGATGCGTTGCGCGTCAGTTCGGGGCTGACTTACGGCGCGCGTTCCGGCTTCAGCCAGCGCAAAGCCGCCGGGCCTTTCGCCATTTCCACTTACACGCGCAACGAAACGACCGAAAAAGCTATTGATCTTGCGCTCGAAATTCTGAAACGCCTGCACGAAAAAGGCGTCAGCGAAGCCGATCTGAAATCCGCCAAGAACTACATCAAAGGCCAATTCCCGCCCCGCATCGAAACTTCCGACCAACAGGCGGCCTTGATCGCCGAATTGGAGTTTTACGGCCTGGACGAGCGCGACATCAACGAGTATTACGCCCGCATTGACGCAATGACGCCGGCCGATGCGCAGCGCATCATCAAGCAGTATTTCCCCTTGGACAATCTGGTGTTCGTGCTAATCGGCAAAGCGAGCGAGATTGAAAGCGTGGCGAAGAAGTACGCGCCGAAGTTCGACACCAAGTCCATCAATCAACCTGGTTTTTAACGTGGGACGGACTTCAGTCCGTCCACAGTGACGACAGGCTAAAGCCTGTCCCACATTCTCAAGGAGGCCTTACATGGCTGCTGAAGCCAAAACCATCACAGGCGCTGCCGAAGCGCATAAGCCTTATATTTCCGCCGGTCAGTCCATTGCCGAGTTCACGCCGCGCGCGATTATCGTCGGCGCGATTTTCGGCATCATTTTCGGCGCGGCGACGGTTTATCTGGGGTTGAAAGTCGGATTGACCGTCAGCGCCTCGATCCCAATTGCCGTGCTTTCGATCACTGTGTTGCGGCTGCTGGGACGTTCGACCATTTTGGAAAACAACATTGTGCAAACAACCGGTTCGGCGGCGGAATCAATTGCGGCGGGAATCGTGTTCACGATTCCGGCGCTGCTGATTCTGGGTCTGGATTTGGACATCAAACGAACTTCGCTGATTGCGGCTGCCGGTGGGTTGCTCGGCGTGCTGCTGATGATTCCGCTGCGCCGCAGTTTGATTGTCAAAGAGCATGGCAATTTGCCATACCCCGAAGGCACTGCCTGCGCCGAAGTGTTGGTGGTCGGCGAAAAAGGCGGTTCGGACGCGCGGACGGTGTTTCTGGGCTTCGGCGTCGGGCTGGTCTACAAGTTTCTGATGGGTGGATTGAAGTTCTGGAAAGAGATTCCGGCCAAAGTGTTGGGCTGGTATCAGGGCGCGCGCGTGGCGGCGGAAATTTCGCCGGAACTGCTCGGCGTGGGTTACATCATCGGGCCGCGCGTGGCGTCGTATATGCTCGGCGGCGGCGTCATTGCGGCGCTGGTGCTGGTTCCGATGGTCAAATTTTTTGGTGCAGGACTGACAACCAACATCTTCCCTGCTCCGCCGGGCGAACTGATTCGCAACATGAGCGCGGCGCAGGTGTTTGACCGTTACGTTCGCTACATTGCGGCGGGCGCAGTGGCGATGGGCGGCATCATCAGTTTGCTGCGGTCTCTGCCAACCATCATTCAAGCCTTCAAATCCGGCATCAAGGATTTCAGCGGCGGCGGCACAAACAGCACGCAGCGCACGGATCGAGACATTCCGATTGGCTACGCAATGGGCGGCGTGGTGCTGTTGCTGGTGGCCGTGACGCTGATTCCGCAATACGAAATTGACTGGATTTCGGCGCTGATGATTCTGATCTTCGGCTTTTTCTTCGTCACGGTATCGTCGCGCATTTGCGGCCAGATCGGTTCGACTTCCAATCCGATTTCGGGAATGACCATCGCGACGCTGCTGTTCACTTCATTGATTTTCCTGCTGCTCGGTCGTATGGGCGCGGGCGAGCGCGTGATTGCCTTGACGGTTGGCGCAATTGTCTGCGTCGCGGCAGCCAACGCCGGAAACACTTCGCAGGATTTGAAAACGGGCTATCTGGTCGGCGCGACGCCGAAATATCAGCAAATAGCTTTGCTGGTGGGCGCACTGACTTCGGCACTGGTCATCGGTTGGACGCTGGACTTTCTGAATCGCGCGGCGATCAACATGCTGCCGGTGAATTATCCAGGCTTCACCGCTCCGGCGGATTCGATCAAAGGTACTTACGCCGAACAACCGCCCTCGCCGGACGGCAAAACTTACCGTTACGCGCAATTCGCCGTCGAAGTCGAAACCAATGGAGGCCAGACGCGTATTCCGGCGGGGAAATATCTGGTCGGCGAAGATAATCAGCTTCATTACCTGGTTAATCCCGGCGTCGGCGGCATTCGGCAAGGTTTGACCGCAAATCTGCCGCCGCAGGTGCAGGGCAAGAGCTACGCTGACAAGCTGAGCGGCGCAACGCCCGCGCGCGGCCTGGACGATCAACTCTATCAACGCATCACGGTCAAGGAAGGCTCGAACGATTACACCTTGCTGGTGGACGCTTCGGGCGCGCCGAAATATTCCATCGAAGAGTTCACAGGCAAACTCGACGCGCCGAAAGCCGCGTTGATGGGCGTGTTGGTGGACGGTGTGCTGACGCAGAAACTGCCGTGGTCATTGATTCTGATCGGCGCGATCATTTCAGTCATGCTGGAAATCATCGGTGTCAGCGCGTTGCCGGTCGCCGTCGGCATTTATCTGCCGATTTCGACTTCGGCCACCATTTTCGCGGGCGGTCTGGTTCGCGCGCTGGTACAGAAACTGAAAAAAGGCGGCAGCCAGGAAACCCTGGCCGAAGAAGAAACCGGCAAAGGTGTGCTGCTCAGCTCCGGCCTGATTGCGGGCGGCGCAATTGGCGGACTATTTGTCGCCGGCGGTCGAGTCCTCATCGGCGGCGAAGAGAAACTCGGCATCGGCAGTCATAGCTGGATCACCTCCGGCGACTGGTCAAACGTCATTGCGCTGCTAATCTTCGGCGCGCTGGCATACTTCCTGTTCACCGTGGCGCGCAAACGCACCGCGTGAGTTTTCAATCGGGAAAGAGTTGGAATAACGACTCTTTCCCACTCTTCCCTGGAGAACTTATGAATTGGATTGTCTCTAAAATGAAATGGATCATGTTGGTTTCGGGCGTGCTGACCTGCACGATGATTTACGCCGCCATAGCTCCCCAAGCGGCGCTGCTCTCCACGTTCGGCGAATCTCTGGAAGGCCCCGTCGCCGAAATCGTTGTGCGAAATTGGGGGGCGTTGATTGCCCTCAGTGGCGTGCTGCTGATTTACGGAGCCTACAATCACCCGTTTCGCCCTTTGATTTTGATCGTGACCGGTTTCGGCAAATTGATCTTCATTTCCCTTGTGCTTCTTCACGGTCGGAATTTTCTCAGTCATCAGGCAGGCGTTGCAGTCGTTGTTGATTCGGTGATGGTGTTGCTGTTTCTGGGCTATTTGTTGGCCACCCGCCGGAAGTGACAATTCCGCCAACAGCCGAACATTCCTTGCCGGTCGCGTTAGGGTATAAAATCCAGTCAGAAAGGAGTTCAAAATTATGTCTACCGCAATCGCACTTGAGGATTTAACCGCTCAACTACCTGCCGAATTGCAAGAGAGCATTCGCCGCACAAAAGAAATGGCCAAACACGCTCCGCCAATTACCATCAACCCGGAGCGAATGGGCGGCACGCCATTAATCGGCATTCAGCGCATTCCGGTTGTTTCTTTAATAGATCATTTGATGGGGGGTTACACAGTGGAAGAGTTCCTGGATTCGTTCCCCGGAACTGATCGTGACCGAGTAATGGCCATTTTGCAGATGATTCGGGACAAACTGGATGAAGGCTGGATGGCAGTCGAGGTTGATTACTGATGCGCGTACTTTTCGATCACAACTTTCCACGCCAATTGAGACGGCATTTTCCGCCACACGAAGTCAGGCTAACCAGAGAAGTCGGCTGGGAAGAGCTTGATAACGGCAAATTGCTTGGCATGGCTCAGCAAGATTTCGATGTCTTGTTGACGATGGATGCCAATCTTTATCATCAGCAAACGGTTGCGCGGTTTCACATTGCGGTGATTGTCCTGCGCGCTTACAACAACACGTATGAAACGCTTTACCTGATGATGCCCGATGTTTTCGACCTGCTGAACAACGTCGAACCGGGCAAGATTTACTACATCTACGCCGACGAAAAGTTGAAGGAAAGCGACCGCCGAAAAGGAAAAGGTCCCGCCACCGAATAAATATGCTGCTCCCACTTGAAGGAATCCGCGTTTTGGATTTTGGCCGCTACATCGCAGGCCCGTATTGCGCAATGTTGCTGGCCGATTTCGGCGCGGAAGTCATCCGCATCGAACGCCGCGAAGGCGGCGAAGACCGCAATGTCTCTCCGATCACCGAAACAGGTGAAGGCCCGATGTTCATCGGTTTCAACCGCAACAAAAAAGGCATCACGCTCGATCCGGCGCATCCCGACTCGCGCGAAATCAAGCATCGGTTGATCGCTTCCGCCGATGTCGTCATCGCCAACTTGCCGCTCGACGTGTTGGCCAAACTCGAACTCGATTACGAATCGCTCAAAGCCATCAAACCTAATGTAATTTTCGGGCGGGTTTCGACCTACGGCCACGAAGGCCCATACACCAATCGCGTCGGCTTCGATCCGGTGATTCAGGCGATGTCCGGCGCAATGACTTTGACCGGAACGCCGGGCATTCCGATTCGCAGCGTTGTTCCGTTTGAAGATTTCGGCACGGCCTTGCACACCGCGTTTGGAATTATGGTCGCGCTGTTTGAACGGCAGAAAACCGGGCGCGGTCAGGTAGTGGATGGTTCGTTGCTGGCGACCGGAATGATGTTCATGCAATCGCTGCTGGCGGAACGCTACGTGCTGGACATTGTCCGCCGGCAACAAGGCAATACCGGCTACACGGCGGCTCCGGCGGATTGTTACAAAACTCAGGACGGCTGGGTGATTGTCGCGGTCATCGGCCAACCGATGTTCAAACGTTGGGCGCGATTGGTGGGCCGCGCCGATTTGATTGACGATCCGCGATGCGCCGACGATCTGGCGCGCGGCAACAACGCCGAACTCATCAACGCGGCAATGGACGCCTGGATTTCAACGCTGACGACTGGAGACGCCATCAAACAGCTTGAAGCCGCGCGCGTGCCTTGCGGCAAGGTCTTTCAGCTTGGCGAAGTCTTCGACGATCCGCAGGTGCGGGCGCGCCGATTGTTTCAGTTTTTGGATTATCCCGGCAGCCCGAAACCGGTTCCGATTGCCCGCACGCCGGTGCAATTGTCCGAAACGCCCGCCGAAGTTCGCCGGCGAGCGCCAATGCTCGGCGAACACACCAATCAAGTGTTGTCCGAACTCGGATTCACGGCAGCAGAAGTTGCTGCATTTCGTCAGGCGGGAGTGATCTAACCTGGGAGCGCACGCGGGCTCGCGTGCGGGTAGTGCTGAGCAAGCCCGCACGCGGGGCCGCGTGCGCTCCCAGGTTTACTTCTTCGCGGGCGGCGGCGCGGCAATCACCTTGAACTCATCTTTCCCTTCAAACATCAGACCGATCTGTTTGCCGCCGAGCTTGCTGTTGACGATGTTGACTTGATCGTCGAAGAGTTCCTGAAAGACTTTGTTACGAAGCTGCGCGCCTTCCAAACCGTTCGGCAATTTGCCTTCGACGTAAAGCCAAAACATATTCGCCTGATATTCCAGCCCCACCCAATCAAGCCGCACCGGACGCCCGGCGTTGCTTTTCAATTCAAATGCGCGTCGCAAATAGGCCAGCACGGTTTCGCCGACTTGTTGGTCTTTGCCGGCAGTGGCGGGATCGAGTTTAACGGCGTGCTTGGCGTGCTGGCTGAGCGCGGCTTCCAAATCGTCGGCAAACACCCGGATGGCGACTTCGGCGGACTGCGTTTTGGCGTTGTAATCCATTTGCGCCACGCTGACGTGAACCTTGTGAGAAGGCGGAATGCTGAAGGCGGAATGCTGAAGGCGCTGACCAAAAAGAAGAATTGCCAGCCCTATCAAACTGGTGAAAGTTGCGCGAAACATAAAGCGGTAACTCCTTACCGCACGGCTATTCATTCGATTCATCCTCAAGCGCCTCAGCTTCAATTCTCTCCATCCAGTAATTGGGTTGACGATGCAAATGCATCACTGCAATCACCTGTATTCCATTCGGCGTCAGACGATAAACAATTCCGTAAGGAAACTTCTGCAAGCGACACGCCGCGTGGTGGCTAAAAAGATCGCCCAGGCTTCAGGAAACTTCTCGACGCGCTCAAGACTTTGCTCCAACTCGCGCAAGAAATCATTGCCCAGACGCCGACTCAAGCCATCGTACCAATCAACGGCTTGTTCAATTTCTTTTTCCGCATCAGGATGAAAATAGATGTTCACCTTCACCGCCTGGCTTTAAGCCGCTGCAAAACGGTATTAGCAGCAATCAGTTCCACCTTGCCGGCATCAATTTCTGCAATCCGGGCTTCGACGACTTCGGCCCACGCAGCATCTATTTCCGGCTGACTTTCGGCGTCCAGACTTTCGAGCAGGTGTTCAGCAAGCATCGCCCGCATTCCGGGGGGCAGCGAAAGCGCCGCCCCCATAATTTCGTCCCAGTTTTTCGCCATACGTCTCCTTATCGTTGCCGTCCGCTCGCTGGCGGAGTTTTCGTCTTGCCTTGTTCGCGCATCGGATTCGGTTGCAATTGCTCTTTGAACAATTGGAAGCGCGACTTGACCGGGCGCGGCGGCCAGAAGTTGTTTTCGAGTTCGGTGTCCGCCGTTTCCAGGTGCGGGTCAAGCGTCAGGGATTTGATTTCCTTCGGCGTGACGATCAGCTTGGAAACCTGAATGTTGTTGCGCCGCCAGATTTCCGCCGGGATGCGCAGTTCTTCTTTCGTGCCGTCGGTGTATTCGATGGCGAAGATCACGGGCATCACCAGTCCGCCGATGTTTTTCAAATCCACGACGTAAAAGTTCAAGCCATTGTTGAACATCTCTTTTTCCTTGTCGCTGAGCGCGGACAGAAACTGCTGATAATCCGTGCGGTCGCCTTCGGTGACTTTCAGCGGATCGTAGCTGTTGTAAAAGTCTTTCAGCCCGGCGTCTTTCTCAATCAGCTTGGGCAGCGGCTTGTTGCGCTGCTGCGCCAGGGATTCCGGTTCGGATTGTTCTTTGCGTTTGGCCAGCGGCTTTTCGACATCGGGATTGCGCGAATCAATGTTGAACCATTTCACGCCTTCAATGGCGAGGTCGCAGTGTTCGTTGGTGTAAAACCATCCGCGCCAGAACCAGTCCAGGTCAACTCCGCTGGCGTCTTCCATCGTGCGGAAAAAGTCTGCCGGCATGGGGCGTTTGAACTTCCAGCGTTCGGAAAAAGTCTTGAAGGAAAAATCGAAGAGTTCGCGGCCCAGAATGGTTTCGCGCAGGATGTTCAAGCCGGTGGCGGTTTTCAGGTAAGCGTTGTCGAACAGGCGGACGATGGATTCCGAATTGGTCATGATCGGATCGGCTTGATCGCTTTTCATGTAATCCACAATCTGGCGCGGTTCGCCGCCCCACGAAGGATAGTTCGTTTCCCATTCCTGCTCGGCCAGGTATTCCAAAAAGGTGTTCAGGCCTTCGTCCATCCAAGTC
The DNA here is from genome assembly GCA_964603695.1 of uncultured Heliomicrobium sp. Taxonomy (GTDB): domain Bacteria; phylum Acidobacteriota; class Blastocatellia; order RBC074; family RBC074; genus RBC074. The sequence goes on along the minus strand of CAZRXE010000133.1, from coordinate 1,758 downwards.
CATTGGCGTTCGTCGCTGTTGACGATCATCGGGAAGTAGTTGTGACCGACTTCGTGAATGACAACCGAAATCAAACCGTACTTGGTTGACGCCGAATACGTGCCGTCGGGATCGGGGCGCGGGCCGTTGAAACACATCATCGGATATTCCATCCCGCCGCCGATGGGGCCGTTGACCGAATAGGCCACCGGGTAGGGATACTCGAACGAATAGCGCGAATAAACATTCAGCGTGTGGATGATCGAAGCCGTCGAATACTGCTGCCACAGCGGATTGCCTTCTTTCGGGTAAAGCGACATCGCCATTGTTCCGGCGCTGGGCGTAATACCTGCGGCTTTGTGAAGTTGCGCGTCCCAGATGAATTTGCGCGAAGAGGCGAAGGCGAAATCGCGGACATTGTCGGCGTGGTAGACCCAGGTTTTTTTGCCTTTGGGTTTGGATTTTTCGTTGGCCAGGGCTTCGTCTGGCGTGACGATGAAAACGGGTTTGGTAGCGGTCTTGGCTTGTTCCAGACGTTGGCGCTGCGCGATGGTCAGCACTTGATCGGGATTTTGCAGCACGCCGGTCGCGCCGACTACGTGATCGTCCGGCGCGGTGATGCGGACTTTGTAGTTGCCGAATTCCAGCGTGAATTCGCCCGCGCCCAGAAACTGTTTGTGCTGCCAGCCGGTCACGTCGTTGTAAGCCGCCATGCGCGGAAACCATTGCGCAATGCCGTACAGATAATTGCCGTCCGCCGCGAAATACTCCAATCCGGAACGCGCGCGCGTCTTTTTGGCGTCCACGATCTTGAAGTTCCAGTTCACGGAAAAGGTGAAGTTGCCGCCGGGTTTGAGCGGTTCTTTCAGGTCAATGCGCATCATCGTTTTGACAATGGCGTGCGGCAACGGCGCGCCTTTGGCGTCTTTGACGGCGGTGATTTTGTAGCCGTAATCGTTCGTCAGCGCAGTCAAGGTTTCGGCCACGGTCAGCGGAATGCGTTCAAGCGAAGGTGCGGTGCTGGTCAAATCAGCGTCCGAACCTTTTTTGAAAAGGTTTTGATCCAGTTGCAGCCACAGATAGCTGAGCGTATCCGGCGAGTTGTTGAAGTAAGTTACGGTTTCCGTGCCCGTCAGACGTTGATTGGCGTCGTCCAGTTCCACGTCAATCGTGTAATCGGCGCGCTGTTGCCAATACTTATGACCGGGCGCACCGGACGCCGTGCGTTGATCGTTGGGCGTCGGCAGGATTTCTTCAAGTTGGCGGAACTTGTCCACCGGCGATTTTTTGTTTTGGGCGAAGGCGGGCGAAGCCAGACAGACAAAACAGACAAAGCACGCTGCGAATAAACGGCGCTTGAACATTTACGAAACTCCTTCCAGGGTTTTTCCAAAGGTGAGACTCGATCACGGTCACGCGCATTTTAACCGCGCGGTTTGGCTTGAGCCAGCGGCGGCGCTTGTTTAGGTTTTCGGGCTTTGCAAAGAGTTGATTTCGCCGCCCGCCAAAATCACCACGCCCGTCAGATAAAACCACAACATCAGCACCATCACGCCGCCCAGCGTGCCATAAGTCGCGTTGTAGTTGCCGAAGCGCGAAACGTAATACCGAAAGCCGAAGGATATCAGCAGCCAGCCGACCACCGCGAAGACCGCGCCCGGCGTAAACCAGCGCCAACGTTGTTTGATGTTCGGCGCGAAGTAATAAATCAAATCCACGGCAATCAAAATCAAAATGCTGCCCACGGGCCATTGCAGAATGTTGAACGTGGTGCGGAAG
>CAZRXE010000132.1:0-1638 GCA_964603695.1 uncultured Heliomicrobium sp. | reverse complement strand
TCTTCAAGTTTCTCACTGCGCAGATTTTTTGGATTGTGCCTTGGCTGCTGGGTTCTATACTGGCTCCGGCGTTTGGAAAAGACTCGAAATCGGATCAACCTGATTTGATTCGCGTTCCTATGACGCGACAATCAACGGACTACACATGCGGTGTCGCCGCTGTTCAATCAGTGTTTGGATATTATGGAGATGAAGTCAGAGAGGACGTTTTGGCAAAGCAGTTGCAGGCTGAGCCGAAGAATGGAACCAAGTACGAAAACATTGTAAGCATTGCGAAGTCGAAAGGATACACAGTCGCCGTGCACAAAGACATGCGTTTCGAAGCGCTCGCAAAACTGCTCGATCAACGCAAGCCTGTAATTTGTCTAATTCAGGCGTGGTCTGAAAAACCGGTCAATTACGAGACAGACTGGGAAGATGGGCATTACGTTGTTGCCATCGGATACGACAAGAAAAACGTGTACTTTATGGACCCGTCGACACTCGGAAATTACACGTTTATTCCAATCGCCGAGTTTCTGAAACGCTGGCATGACACCGATACCGAGGTGAAGCTGTACAACTTCGGCATGGTGATTGAAAAGGCGAAGCCGTCCTTCAAAAGCGACGCCATCACGAAGTTAGAGTGATGATTAGTTGAATTCAATCTTGCAAAGTGGGAAACGTCTGTAACACTTGCTGCAAAAACATAAAAAGAGCACCGATCTCTGTTAGAAAAGAGTGTTTGAACAGAACCACGCGGGAATTCTCAGATGAAAGTAGGAATCATTGGCATACCGGCTTCCGGTAAGACGACGGTGTTCAACGCGGTAAGCGGCGGAAGCGCCGAAGTGCACGCCTTTTCAGGCGCCGCGCAGGCAGAGCCCAATCAGGCAGTCGTACCGGTTCCTGACACGCGCCAGGAGTGGCTATCGGCACTCTACAAGCCAAAGAAAACCACGCCTGCAACTGTCGAGCTGGTTGATGTCGCAGGGGTTCTGCCAGGTCAAGCAAAAAAAGAAGGTTTTAGCCCCCAATTGATCGCGCACCTTCGCCAAGTCGATGCCCTCGTGCACGTCGTACGCGCCTTCAAAGATCCTGCGATTCCACATCCTGACGGCTCTGTCGACCCGCTGCGCGATGCACAGAATTTGGAACTCGAACTAGTCATCGCCGACCTCGTAGTCGTCGACAAACGGCTTAGCAAGTTGGATGCTGAAATTGGGCGCAAGAAAGGACCAGAGCGCACCGTATTAGAAGCTGAGAAAGAACTGCTCACACGCTTCAACGAATTACTGCAAAAGGAAACACCGCTTCGTGGAATCGAGTTAACTGAAGAAGAACAAAAGGTCATTCGCGGTTACACATTCCTTTCTCAAAAACCGATGCTAATCGTCGCAAACATCGATGAATCCGAGATCGGCGAAGAAAATCCAGCTTCGATCGCAAGTCTGAAAAAGTTCGCCGACGATCACAAAATGCCTCTGCTTACATTCTGTGCAAAAATCGAAATGGATATCGCGCAACTCGAAGAATCAGAGCGCGGCGAATTCATGACGGCAATGGGAATTGCTGAAAGCGGCAGAGACAAGCTAATTCAAGCAACATATAGCTTGCTGAATCTAATTGCATTTTTCACCGTCGGCGACGACGAAGTAA
>CAZRXE010000131.1:0-3052 GCA_964603695.1 uncultured Heliomicrobium sp. | reverse complement strand
GACTTGGTAGGAACCGGGGCCGTGGCGAGAGGACAAACCCCACGCCGTAGGCGTCGAATTTTTTTGTATTTTTGGAATGTTGTCCGGAAAAAGAACAAATGCTGACAAAAGTTATAACACTGCGGTTTAACAGCATGCTGGATGCAATTGACGATGCTCCGCTGCGTGATTTTCTCAAGGATAAAGAGGTGATTTCGCTGCACGATCATTTTTTCATGCGCAATGAGTCGCCTTATCTGGCGGTGGTGGTGACTTATGCGTTGAAAGCACTCGCGCAGGAAGTCACGGCAGTGTTGAAGGCGACGCCGTCCGGCAAAGGAAAGCGGGATGAATCGTGGCAGCATCTGGTGGCGGAAGCGGACATGCCGTTGTTCAACAGTTTGCGCGATTGGCGGGCGCAGCGTGCGAAACGGGAAGGCTTTCCGCCTTACATCATTTGCACTAATCGGCAACTGGCGGCAATCGTTGCGGCTCGCCCGCAAACGTTGGCGCAGTTGGGCGAAATCGAAGGTTTCGGGCGCAACAAAGTGGAAAGTTATGGCCAGGAAATGCTGGCCTTGTTATCACGCAAACCACCACCGGAAACGTCCGCGCCAATTCCTGCCGAACTTCCTGAACCTGCCGAACAAACCGAATCTCAATGAGCAAACCAACAGACGACGAATTGCCGATTTTCATGACCTGGATGGAATTTTTGGAATGGCTGATGCCGGTGACGGCCAAATTTCCGAAAAACGCGCGTTTCAGTTTCGCGCAACGCATTGAAGGTCTGGCTCTGGACGTGGCGGAAAACCTGGTCGAAGCACGTTACAGCCGCGAAAAACGCGACCTGCTGCGACAGATCAATCTTCGACTGGAAAAACTGCGCGTACTGTTCCGGCTGAGCCAAAGGTTGCATTACCTGTCTCACCATCAATATGAATACGCCGCACGGTCGGTCAATGAAGCCGGTTCGATGATGGGCGGTTGGATGAAACAGCAGGAGCAAAAATGAAACGTGCCGGTTATCTGTTCGAACAAATCACTTCTTTCGACAATCTGACTCTGGCCGCTTACAAAACCTTCCGTGGGCAGAAACAAAATCCCGCCGTCGCCCGCTTTTACTTTCACCTGGAAACCGAACTCTTTCGATTGCAGGAAGAATTGAAATCGGGCCAGTGGCAACCGCGCCCTTATCAAGTTTTTGAGGTTTATGAACCCAAGCCGCGCCGGATTTGCGCGGCGGCGTTACGCGACCGCGTGGTGCATCACGCCATCTGCAACGTGCTGGATCCGATTTTCGAGCGGCGCATGATCAGCGACACCTTCGCCTGCCGCCGGGAGAAAGGTTCGCACGCGGCAGTCGTCCGTGCGCAGGAGTTTTCCCGCCGCTTCGGCTACTTCCTGCAATGCGATGTTCAGAAATATTTCGCCAGTATTGACCACGTCGCTTTGAAGCAATTGCTTCGTCGGTTATTGAAAGATGATCGGGCACTGGCCTTGCTCGACCGGATCATAGACCAGCCCTTGCCGGGAGCCGAAGCCGGCAAGGGCTTGCCGATCGGCAATCTGACCAGCCAATACTTTGCCAATCTTTACCTCGGTGAACTGGATCATTTCGTCAAGGAAGGGCTGGGCGTGAAAGGCTACGTGCGGTATATGGACGATTTCCTGCTCTTCGGCGATGACAAAGCCGGCCTGCGTAAGTCCCTGGCCGCCGTGCGAAATTTTCTGGACGGGCGGTTGCGCTTGACGCTGAAAGAGCCGGCAACGATTCTTTCGCCCGTCAGTTGCGGCTTTTCGTTTCTCGGCTTCCGTGTTTTTCCGGGCACAATCAGGCTTTGTGGGGCGAAATGGACGCGGTTTAGGCGCGAAGTCAGGCAGCGTGAGGCCGCCTATCTGGCCGGCGAATTGGAAGAAGACGCGCTGGCGCGGTCGGTAGCCGGCATGATCGCGCATACTTGCCACGCGGACACGCTGGCGGCGCGGAAGAAGTTTTTCGGCTTCGTCAGTCCCGCCGGCGGGACTGACGTTTTTGGGTGACGGCGAAAAGAGGCTCGAACCGGGTTAATCGGGGCGGCAGTTGGAACAACAACGCGGTCAACTGCCGGTCGGCGAATCGCAACCACAATTCGCCCGGCAATCGCAACGACAACCTCGGCTTCCGCCTTGCGAGCACACGGCTTTGCCGGGGGGACGTTGTTCACGGACGGCGTTCGCGCGCATCAGGCTTTGTCCATGGTCGTCATCCGGCGCTGGGAATTGCCCAGCCAAATAACCCAATCTTGCGGCGTGTAGTAGGCCGACAAGGCTCGAAGCCCGCCGCAAGAGTTGCAATTTCATCACACACGGAATTGAAGATGATCCGAACACTTCCCCAACACTCAAAACGTTATGCGCTGGTCATCGGCGTCAATGATTACAGCGATTCGCAACTTGGCGATCTGGTCGGCGCGAACCGCGATGCCAGAGCTTTAGCCGATGCTTTGCAGCAGCACGCGGGATTTCCGCCCCAACAAATCCTGTTGCTGACCACCGATCAACGCGACAAAGACCTGCAACCGACGCGCACCAACGTTTATCACCAATTGTCGTCGCTGGCGCATACCGTGCCGGAAGACGGTTTGTTGCTGGTGTCGTTTGCCGGACACGGCATCGAACGCGAGGAAAAGCCTTTTCTGCTGACGGCGGATGCGCGCTACAACCAGAGTGTCAGCCTGCTGGAAGACACGGCGGTCAGCGTGGCGCGGTTGAAGCAATACATCAAACAAACCAGCGTCGGGCAGGTCATCATTTTGCTGGATGCCTGCCGCAATCTGCCTGCCGGACGGGCGCTCGCGCCGAATCCGCTGACCGACGCCATCCGGCGTGGCTTTGAATTCGATGTGAGAAATCAGGAAGTACGCGCTTTCGCCACGTTGTACGCCACGGCGGTCGGCCAATTCGCGCTGGAAGACACCGCCAACAAACGCGGGTATTTCACCACCGCCGTTGTCGAAGCGATGGCCGGCGCGGCAGCCAATGAACGCGGCGAAGTCACCTTGAACGCCCTGGTCGCTTACGTACAAAAGCA
>CAZRXE010000130.1:0-2254 GCA_964603695.1 uncultured Heliomicrobium sp. | reverse complement strand
TCAAGCCAGTATTGAATTTAAGGCAATTGTTATTCCAGCAAAGCATCGGAAAATCTTCTTCAGTCAGTCGCTTGTAGGGTCTTTGGATTCAGCCAAATAAAGATCATCATAGTTTGACCATCAGGCTGATATGGAATTCTTGCTCCATATTTTTGAACTTGGCTCCGAGAATTCGGAGAACAAAGCTACCACCGAAACGCCAGTCCGCCGCGCACTGTGCGTCTAGAGCGCGCAGTAACAATTTGCACGCTGCCGTCATCCGCCCCGGTTTCGCGATCCAGTAAATTGCGCGCATCTACAATCGCCTGCCAGCGGACGGGCAGCCCAAAGTTGGGCAATTCCTGTGTGACGTAGATATTGATGTTCGGATCGTAAACACTCATTTGCCCGGCGAAAGGATCAATCGCGAAAACAATCGCCGATGGCGACAAACGGATGACCGTCGAAATGCGCGTGCCGGTGCGTTGCGAAAAGTCCAAATCGAGTTTGGCGGCGGCAACCTGGAAAAATCCACCTTTGAATAATTGCGCCGGAGAAATACGACCGAGGTCAGTGTTGTTAAACCGTTCGCCGCGTCCGAAGCTGTAGCCTGCCGAAGCAGTCACATAATCGTTGAAGCGGCGGTGATACATCAGCCGAACGCCACGCGCCGCACCGTTCATTGCCGCCACGCGATGGGCGACCTGCTGAAAGGTCTGCTGCATTTCGGGCGAAGCTTCGAGCGGCAGCGCCAGCACGCCGACGCCGTGGCCGGAAATCATGTCGTAAAACGCTGAAGCCTCCACAGACGAACGCCCTTCGCCGAACAGTCGTTCGATGCCGGTTTCAAACCGCTGACTGCGATCCGGTACCGGCCCGTCGGCAAAAGCGATTTCAGCAGTCGAAGTTTCAAAGGAAGCGTCCAGGTTTTCGGTGTTGAATGTTTCAGGCGACTGGCGTTGATAATCAGAGCCGGGCGTGACGGCTGCGTTCACCCGCAAGCGTGAAGTCGGCGAATATTGAACCGCAAAGCGTGGCAGAATGCTGTCTTGTTGGCGCGCCGCCGAACCCAGAAAACGCGAATAATTGAATCCGTAAATAACCAGCAACGGCTGGGACACCTGCCAGGTGGCGGTTGTCGAGATGGAAAGTTGATCGAGGGATTTGGGTTTGGTGGTTGCAGGAGCGTTGAGAGCATTGAGCGATATTTCGTTCTGCACTGTCACGCCATTCGACCGATCAAAAAAGAAATCTTCCGTTCCGTTCAATCCGCGTCCGAGCCGGTTTACCAGGGCGACTTGGCCGTAACTGATGGCTGCCGTGACTTGCGTGCGTTCTGTAGGACGGACAGTGGCAATGGCAGACAGGCGTTGCGGTGCAAGCAAACCTGCGCCGCGTTGGCCGATCAACGCCATTTCAAAGTTTTCGCCGAAGGAACCGGCCACAGCGAAATTCGCACCGAAGAAATCAGCATCGGGATAGCCGCCGCGAGAACTCGATCCGGCAGCGATGAATTGAGCTGCTCCGTGAAAAGATTGTTGCGGCAATGCTGCACGGTCGCGGTTGTCGTTGCTCAGGTCAACTGTTTCTTCTGTCTGGCCTTCACGCAGGTTCATGGCGTGGCGGGGAACACTACGCGCCACCCAGCGGTAATCTTCACTGTCGCCGCGACGCTGCACCAGCGTGTCGTCGCGTTTGAGGGCGAAATCGTGATTGACGCGCACCGGACGGTCAATATTGACGCGGGTCAGCCCGGCGATGAAGCCTTCGGCAGTGGCGCGCAGACGATAAACGCCGGGCGCGATTCCGGCGAAAAACTTGCCTTGCGCATCGGTCTTGACGCTTCTCAACTCTTTGCCGCGCGGTTTGAACTCAATCAAAGCGACCAGCGCACCGACCAACGGACTGCCGCGCTCATCCTTCACCGTGCCGGTAACGACAGCGGTAATTGGCGCAGCTTCGACCATCATTGAATTCGCGGAAGCGCAACTCCCATGCGAAGCAGGGGCGACTGCGAGTCCAGCCACGACGCAGCCTGCGATCAAAACACTCAATGCCTTCTTCATAGAAAATCCACCTTTTCATGAATGCCGCATCCCAGCGGCAAGAAAGCGATCAAAGGGGAAAGCACCACTATTTCAGCGTTAAATCCCGGCGGCGTTGTTGCCGGGCGATGAATGAACGTTGGAGATGCCGGAAATTGTCGAATATCAATGCTGAGGTGTCAATCAACCACTGTTTTCTTTACGACTTGGTCGAAGACGACCGAACAGAG
>CAZRXE010000129.1:0-2309 GCA_964603695.1 uncultured Heliomicrobium sp. | reverse complement strand
CCGGCGACGGCCAACACGATCAGCGTCGCAATGATTTTTTTCATATTCAGTTTTAGTTTCATGATCTTGAAAACCCCCGCTGCCATAGACACCCGTTTCCAAAAAACGGTTACAAACAAACGAGAACGCTCATTAAGCCCTTCTGCATCGTCAGGCATCCGCGTGTTTAGGCTTTCTGGGAAGTAGGGAAACGGCCAGTGCGCCGAACAAGGCCAGACCGATCATAAAGGCGAAACCTTTGGCATAAGTCGGATTCTGATCGCGCAATCTGCCGACGAGTTTCGGAACCCAGGCTTCAGCCAATCCGTCAACGACGATAATCAGCCCCATCACCCGCCCCATCACACGAACGCCGAACAGTTCCGCCGCCATCAGTGGAATAATCATGTAATCGCCACCCATGCCAATGCCGAAGACAATGGCAAACAGATAAATCGCGCCGGGAGCCTGAATGAAAAACAACAATGGAATGCCTGCAGCCACCAGCAGGTAAATCAAAATCATGACGAATTTTTTGGGGAAGCGATCCGCCAGCCAGCCCATCAGGATTCTGCCGACGTTGCTGGTGAACAGCACCAGCGCGATGACGTTGGCCGCAGTGTTTTGATCGAACCCGTTGTCGCGCGTCAGGTAAAGTTTCAAATGCTGATTGGTTGCGCCGACCGCGCCGATGGAACACAAACTGCCGATGGCCAGCAAATAAAAAGACGGGCTGCGCAAAATCTCGCTCAGCGGTACTGCCGGAGCTTCGCTCTTTTGACCGAACTCTTTTGATCTGTCGTCGGTCATCAAAGTCAGCGGCAAGGCGACAATCACCATCAACACGCCCAAACACAACAGCGCCGTTTGCCAGCCGAATCTGCCCGTCAACCACGAAGCCATTTTGACAGTGATCGCGCCGCCCAGACCTATGCCCAGATACGCAAAGCCCATTGCCTTGCCGCGCGATTCCTTGAACCAGCGCGTTAGCAACACCTGATTCGGCAGCGGCCCGGCGCACACATAACCCAGCGCGTTGAAAATGAAACAGGCGTAAAACAACGGCAGCGTGTTTACTTGCCCAAGACCGATGATTGAAATCGCTCCGAACAAAATGCCGACGATCATCAACCGCTTCAGTCCGAAACGATCAATGATCCATCCGGCGGCGAAACCGAACAGCGGCAGTATCAACGTTTTGCCAAATGTATTGCCGGACGTGACCTGTTCGCGCGACCAATTGAACTGTTTATTCAGAAAGTCATAGAAAAACGGCGGTCCGTAAAACGCTATGCCCACCAGCGCGTAAAGGTTGAGGAATGAGGTGAGCGCAACCAGGCGCTGTTTGCCTTGTGTGAGTTCGGACATTGAAAGAGATGCTCCTGTTGGGGGTTATTGAAGCTTGCCTGCCGGCCTGATGTTTTTGCCTTTGCGTTGGGTGAGCGAATCGCCCAGGTCTTCGCGCACACGCTCGACGAAAACCATTAACTCTTTGACGACTTCTGGATGCTTGTCCGCAAGGTTCGTGGTTTCGCCGATGTCTTTTTCCAGATCAAACAGCGACAGTTCCAGATTGGGATAAGAGTCCTTGCCGGGTTGGCCATCCTTGCCGGCATATTCCAGATGGCGGTACGGATGCGGCAAATGCAGTTTCCATTTGCCGCTGCGAACTGCGTGCAATTCCTGGCCCCAGTAAAAATAGAGCGCATCGTGCGGGCTGTTTGCCGCTTTCTGCCCGGAAAGAATCTGCCAGAAATCACGGCCATCAATTGTTCGCTCTTTGGGCAATTCCGCGCCAATCAATTTGGCAATGGTCGGCAAGACATCAATCGTCATCGTCGGAACACGGCTGACGCTGCCGGCAGAAATTTTGCCCGGCCAGCGGGCAATGAACGGTTCGCGCACGCCGCCTTCAAACGCAGTTCCTTTACCTTCGCGCAAAGGCCGGGCGGATCCGGCGTGCTTGCCATAAGGCAGCCACGGCCCGTTGTCCGACGTGAAAATCACCAGCGTTTGCCGGTCGAGATTCAATCGTTTGAGCGTTTGCAGCACTTGCCCAACAGACCAGTCAAGCTCTTCGATCACGTCGCCATACAAACCCTGCGTGGTTTTACCTCTGAATTTGTCCGAAACGTGCAGCGGCACGTGCGGCATTGAATGCGGCAAATACAAAAAGAAGGGCTTGTCTTTGTTTTTCTCGATGAACTTGACCGCGCGCTCGGTGTACCAGGTCGTCAGTTGCGTCTGATCCGGCATCAACTGAACGACTTTTTCGTTTTCGATCAGCGGCAGTTCTGGATAAAAGTTTTTGCCCGTCGGATGGTTCGGCC
>CAZRXE010000128.1:0-12610 GCA_964603695.1 uncultured Heliomicrobium sp. | reverse complement strand
CGGGCGCGCGGAAGTCGTGGTGCAGGACGCAAAAAGTTACCAGGAGCTTTTGGATACGGTTGACCAGCTCGAAGCCATTGCCGCCATCGAAAAGGGATTGGAAGAGTCTAGGCAAGTGGAAGGCATTCCGGCCAGGGAGTTTCTGGAAAAAATGCGCCGGAAACATAAGATTTCAGCCAAGTCATGAGCTACGCCGTCAAAGTCTTCCCATCCGCTCAAAAGGAAATTGATCAGGCTTATCGTTGGATTGTGAAGCACACGCCGAAGAAAGCGGATCAGTGGCATTTTGAATTGATGGAGGCGATTACCAGTCTTGAAAACTTTCCCCATCGCTGCTCTTTGGCGCGCGAAAATGAATACTTCAGGGACGAACTGCGGCAATTGATTTGCGGAGATTATCGAATTGTCTTCACCGTCAAAGATGAAGAGGTACACGTTATTCACGTTCGGCATACGTCAAGGCAGGCAGCAAAGCCCCGGCGGGCGCCAAAAAGGAAGAAATGAAAACAACCCAAAATGGAAACAAGCTGCTTTGTCATTGTCTGTCCGTCCTACTGCTGATTGCGGTGTGGACTTCGGCAGGATCGGCTCAAGATTCAAAAAAGCAAGACCCGCGTTTCAAACCCGTGCCGATGAACCCGGGGCCGCTCGGTGCCGCCGGGTATATCACCTTGCTGCCGATTGACGACCGTCCGGCGGTGGGGCAGTTCGCGCAAATGATCGGCGCGGTGGCCGATCACAAAGTCGCCATGCCGCCGCTGGAAATGCTCGGACGCTTTACGCAGGCGGGCGACACGGCGCGCATTGCCTTGTGGCTGAAGTCGCAGGATTTTTCCAAAACCGATGCCTTGATCGTTTCTGTGGACATGCTGGCTTACGGCGGGCTGGTGGCTTCGCGCACGCACAAAACCTCGCTTGAAGAAGCCAAAGCGCGCTTGGAATTTTTCCGCTGGTTCAAGGCGAAATATCCGCGCGTGCCGATCTATGCCTTCAACGTGATTATGCGCGTTGCTCCGACGGCCACTGCGGCCACGCGCGGCGTTCACGACCAATTGGCGCGCTGGGCGGAATTGAAAGACCGCGCGCCGAAAACCAAAGACTCAAAGCTGGAAGCGGAGTTGGCGCAATTGACCAAAGCTCTCGCGCCGACGGTCATCGAAGATTATCTGGCCGCGCGCAAACGCGATTTGCAGGTCAATCTGGCGATGCTCGATCTGGTCAAAGCCGGCACGGTCAACGAACTGATCTTGCTGCAAGACGACGCCCGCGAATTCGGTTTGCATCGTCAGGATCAAGCCGTACTCAGAGCCAGGCTGAAAGAGTTGGGCTTGGAAGCCAAAGTCCCGATTTACAACGGCACGGACGAAGGTTCGCTGTCGTTGGTCAGCCGTGCGGTGCTGGACAAGTTTCTGTACAAGCTGAAAGTCGCCGTCGTTTACTCTTCGGAAAAGAGCAAGACGATCATCAATCCTTACGAAGACCATCCGCTGCAATTCACCGTTGAAAGCCAGATTCGCGCCGCCGGCGGCATTCCGGTCAGCGAATTCGAGCAAAGCGACTATCGTTTGTTCGTCAACGCGCCGGGCACGGACGACGAACAGTTTGAAGTCTTCCTGCAAAAACTGCTCAAGGAGTTGAAAGAGAATCGGCACATTGCGCTGGCCGATGTGCTATTTCCCAAACCGCACTTCAGCGGCGCGGACGAACGCATCATTGCGGCATTGAAACGCGAAAACCTGTTTGGTCGCTTTGCCGGCTACGCCGCCTGGAACACGGCGGGCAACACATTGGGGACGACGATTCCGCACGCGAATCTGCGCGTCTTTTTCCGCTCGAAACTCAACGACCGCGCAGACCGCGCCGCGCGCACCGAAGCCGCGCATCTGGAATTCCTGCTCAACCGTTTCGCGGGCGATTACCTGTTCCACGACATTGTGCGCCTGGACGTGAATGCACGGCTGCGCGGCCAGACGAACAATCAGGAAGTGACGTACGAACTGACGCCGCAACGCTACGAAGAAGTGAACCGCGAAGTCTCGCAAAAGCTCGGCGGCGAAATCGAAAAGTTCTTCGCCGAGCATTTCAAAGGCCGCACGCACCGGCTGGCGATTTACAAAGGCGTCGAAAAAACGATCACCGTCAACGGGCTGAAAGATTTGAAAGTTTACTTGCCGTGGGCGCGCACCTTTGAGTGCGTGATTGATGTCAAACTCGATTACACCGCGAATTAAATGACTGCCTTCCTCATCATCCTCGTCTTTGTCATTTTCGCCGCCCTGATGATTTCGCGGCGGATGCCTGCCATTTTGGCGGTTCCGGCGATGGCGATTGTCATTGCCGCGATTGTTCAAACGCCGCTTTCGCAAATCCTGAATCAGGTCATTGCCGCCGGCGCAACGCGCTTGGCCGAGGCTTATATGATGGTTTTTGCCGGGGCGATGCTGGGGCGCGTGGTGATGCAAACCGGCATTGCCGAAGGCATCATCAAACGCGCGGCGGAATTCGGCGGCGACAAACCACTGGTCGTGGCGGTGACGCTGATGGCGGCGATTTCGCTGCTGTTCACGGCGCTGTACGGGTTGGGCGCGATCATTATGGTCGGCGGACTGGCCTTGCCGATTATGATGAGCATCGGCGTGCCGCGAAAACTGGCCGGCGTTTTGTTCCTGCTGGCCTACGGACTGGGATTCATCTTCAACATTGCGACCTGGGGCTTTTATCAAAAGACGCTCAACCTTGATCCGCAGGCGATTAAAGGCTTCGCGGCGACGCTGGCGTTGATTGATGCGGCGGCGATAGTCGTTTTCCTGGTCATCGCTTCGCGGCGGATGAGCGCGTACGGTGCGTGGGCGGTGGCGGTTGAAGAGGAAAAAGCCGCGAAGCGAAGCGCGCCGCTGATGGCGATGCTGGTTCCGCTGCTGCCGCTGGCCTTGCACATCGGCTTGAAATGGCACGTCGTGCCGTCGTTTTTCGCCGGAGCAATTTTGGGCGTGCTGGTGACGCGCCCGCGCGAACTGGTCAAACAGCTTTCCAGCGCCGCCGTCAAAGGGCTGGAAGATGTGGCTCCGGCGGTGATTTTGATGATCGGCATCGGCATGTTGCTCAACGCGACGACCTTGCCCGCGGTGCAAGCGTCATTGCGTCCGATGATCGAATCGGTCAATTTCCGTTCGCCGCTGGTTTATGTGTTGTTTTTCGGATTGCTTTCGCCGCTGTCGCTGTATCGCGGGCCGCTCAATCCATACGGCATCGGCATCGGCGTTTATTCGCTCATCAGCGTGCTGGGGCTGATGCCGCCGCTGGCGTTGCTGGCCGCGTTGATGAGCGTTGTGCAGGTGCAAACCGCCTGCGACCCGACGAACACGCATAACGTCTGGATCGCCAATTACGTCGGCATGCGCGTCGAAGAACTTACGCGGCAAACCCTGCTGTTCAAAGTCGCGGTTTGTCTGGGCGGTTTGATTATCGGCGCTTGGCTGTATTTGAAGTAACACGATCGAGGAGACTTCCCCATGCTCAAATCCTTTTTGTGCTCTCTGGTTTTGCTTTTGACTGCCAACCTGGCCGTCGCCCAACAGCGCCCGCCGCAAGCGCCAACCACTCCGCCGCCGGCTTCAGCCGCGACGCCCGCGCCGACGCCGGTTCCTGAAGTTCCGCCCGTCGTCACCAAACACGAACTCAAGCTCGGCGACAAAACGCTGAAGTACACCGTGACGACCGGTTTGATGCCGATCAAAAACGCGCAGACCGGCGACACCGAAGCGCAGATGTTTTTCATGGCGTACACGCTTGATGGAACTTCAGACCCAGCCAAACGTCCGTTGATGTTTTCGTTCAACGGCGGGCCGGGATCGTCTTCGGTCTGGTTGCATTTGGGCGCGCTGGGACCGAAACGCGTGAAAATGCAGGACGACGGCTGGTTGCCCGCCGCGCCTTACGAACTGGTTCCGAACGAACACACCTGGTTGGATCAAACCGATCTGGTTTTCATTGATCCGGTCGGCACGGGCTACAGCCGTGCGACGCGGCCTGAACTTGCGGCCAAGTTTCTGGGACTGAACGGCGATCTGGATTCAGTCGGCGAATTCATTCGCCTGTATCTGACGCGCAATGAACGCTGGGCGTCGCCGCTGTTTCTGGTCGGCGAAAGTTACGGCACGACGCGGGCCTCGGGTTTGTCCGGTTTGCTGGTGGATCGCGGCATTGCGTTCAATGGCGTGTTGCTGATTTCAACGGTCATGAATTTTCAAACGCTGCTCTTTGCCAACGGCAATGACACGCCGTTTGTGCTGATGCTGCCTTCGTATACGGCCACGGCCTGGTATCACAAAAAGCTGCCGGCGGATTTGCAGCGGCAGCCCTTGCGCAAAGTGCTGGACGAAGCCGAACGCTGGGCGATCAACGAATACGCCGTGTCGCTGGCCAAATCCGCGCGAATGACTTCGGCGGAGCGGCAGAAAGCCGTCGAACATCTGGCGCGCTACACAGGCTTGAGCAAACAGTTCATCGAAGACTGCGACCTGCGCGTTGATCTGCCGAAATTCAACAAGGAATTGCTGCGTGGCGAACGCCGCACCACTGGCCGTCTGGACAGCCGATTCAAAGGCATTGATTCGAACGCCGCAGGCGAACGCCCGGATTTCGATCCGAGCATGTCCGCGATTCGCCCGCCTTACACGGCGGCCTTCAACGATTACGTCCGGCGCGAAATCGGCTACAAGAGCGACGCGGTTTACCACATTCTGGGCGGAGGCTTCACTTCGCCCTGGAACTGGGGATCGGATAACAGCTACGTGGACACGAGCGTGGCGCTCAAAAGCGCCTTCGCGAAAAATCCGTTTATGAAGCTGTTCGTAGCTTACGGCTATTACGATATGGCCACGCCGTATTTCGCCGCCGAATACACGCTGGATCACATGAACCTGGATTCATCGCTCAAGCCCAACATCAAGACGGCGTATTACGAAGCCGGGCACATGATGTACATAGATGTGAAGTCGCTGGCGAGGCTCAAACAGGATGTGACGGCGTTTGTTCAAGATGCTTTGAAAAAATGAAAGTTCGCATTGGCATAGATGTGGGCGGAACCTTCACCGACGTGGTCGTTATTGACGGCGGCAGTCACGAATTGGTCGGGCAGTTGAAGTTTCCCACTTCGCACGCGGCGAAAGAGGGCGTGGCGCTGGGCATCGTCACGGCTTTGGAACGCGCGATGACGGAGTTCAATTTGCGCGCGGAAGATGTGGCCTTCATCGCGCACAGCACCACGCAGGCGACGAATGCTTTGCTGGAAGGTGACGTGGCCGAAGTCGGCGTTGTCGGTCTCGGTGGTGGCGCGGCGTTCAGCTTGGAAGGCTGGTTGGCAAGGCGCGCGACGCAGGTTCCGCCAATTGCGTTGACGGCAAGCAGGAGTTTGCGCGCGCAACAGGAGTTTGTTCGCGCGGCGAATGGCGCTGCCGAAGCCGAAATTGAACGAGCGATTCAATCCTTGGCGGAAAAAGGCGTGCGCGTGATTGTGGCCAGCGAGGCTTTCGGCGTGGACAACGCAGCACGCGAAGAATTCGTCGCCGAACGAGCCAAAGCCAAAGGTTTACTGGCGACGACCGGCCACGAAGTCAGCAGCCTGTACGGGCTTCGCGTGCGGACGCGGACGGCGGTCATCAATGCCGCGATTTTGCCGAAGATGATTGAAACCGCCGAGATGACTGAAAGCTGCGTGAAAGACACCGGCATTCGCGCGCCGCTGATGATTATGCGCTCGGACGGCGGCGTGATGAGCGTGGCCGAAGTCCATCGTCGTCCGATTCTGACCATGCTCTCCGGCCCGGCGGCGGGCATTGCCGGCGCGCTGATGCACGAACGGGTTTCGGACGGCGTGTTCATCGAAGTCGGCGGCACGAGCGCGGACATTTCAGTCATTCGCGACGGTTCGCCCGCGACCCGGCCTGCGCGTTTGAACGGCCATCGAATGTATTTGAACACGCTGGATGTGCGAACGCTGGGCGTTGGCGGCGGCAGCATGATTCGAGCGACGGCGATTGATCCTGACTTCGCCATCCCGGATGTAGGGCCGCGCAGCGCACACATTGCAGGACTTGGTTATGTTTGCTTTGCCGAACCCGAAGAACTGGCCGGCGGAACCGTCGAATTCATTCAGCCGACGCCGGGCGATGCGGCGGATCACGTGGTGATTCGCGCGGCTGGCGGCAAGCGGTATGCGTTGACGACTACTTGTGCCGCCAATCTGCTAGGGCTTGTCGGGCGGGAACATTTTGCTTACGGCAATGCCGAATCCGCCAAAATTGCGTTTGAGAAATTAACGGCGGAATGCGGCGAGCACGCGGCAAAGCAAGGCGCTGAAGCTGTGTTGAACCTGGCCTGCCGCAAAATTGCCGCGACCATCGAGGAGTTGATTGCCGAATATCACCTTTCCCGCGATCAAGTCGTGCTGGTCGGCGGCGGAGGCGGCGCGGCATCGCTGGTTCCGTTCACGGCGAAGTTGATGGGTTTGCAGCATCGCATTGCGCGCAATGCCGAAGTGATTTCGCCGATTGGCGTGGCGATGGCGATGGTGCGTGACACCGTCGAACGCAACATTGTTGACCCTTCGCCCGAAGATATTTTGAAAGTTCGCCGCGAGGCCGCGGAAGCCGCAATTGCCGCCGGAGCCGTGGCCGACAGCATTGAAGTGCAGGTGGAAGTGGACAAACGGCGTAATCTGGTGCGGGCGACGGCAATGGGGACGACCGAATTGCGCCGGCGCGATGAGCAGGAAGCGACAGCTAGCGTCGAGCATTGCCGCGAAGCCGCCGCGCATTCGATGCGTCTGTCGCCCGGCGAAGTGCAACTGGTCGCCGAAACTTCCGCGTATCTGGTGTTCATCGGCAGCCGGCGGACAAAATCCTTTTTCGGCCTGTTTCGTTCGGAGCGGCGATGGTTGCGTGTGGTTGATCGAACCGGCGTTGTTCGGTTACAACGTGGTCAGGCGTTGGTGTCGGAAGCGGTATTGGCGAACATTCAAGGCGCGCTCGAACAGGCGGTTGAATCCTTAACCGATTACGGCGACGCAGGACGCGCCATCCCGGACATTTTCATCTTATACGGCGCGCGCATTGCCAATTTTTCCGGTCTGGCCGATTTGGAACAGGTGAAGGCGCTGGTGGAAGTGGAGTTGCGGTCGCTGGATCCGGCTACGAAACTGTTGGTGATCGCTTGCCCGAAACAGATTTGATCTTCCCTAAGTCATGAACGAAGCAGTAACAAAATTTGGAGTGCGACAGTTCGGCGTCGTTTTGACAATCCTGTTGTGGTGCGCGGCATTATTTGCGGCATTGTTTGACGTGCGCGCGTCGGCTTTCCAGGAAGGTTCGCTGGGCGAACGATCCGTCAAGACGACGCCAGAACCGTCGCGTTCACAAGCGGAGGACGCCGCCAACATTGCGCGCGCGCAGGAATTGCTGAAAGGAGCGCGGGCGGCGGCGGGCATTGAAACCTCTTCCGGCGGAGTTCAGACGCTGGCCTTCAAAGCCAAATCGCAACGATTTGCCAAATATGTCAGCGTGCAGTCGCCGACCAAAGTCGTCGAAAAAGAAAAAACGCTTTCCGGCAAGATCGAAGCCGAATGCTCCTTGCCGGACAAGTTTCGTTTGAAGACCAAAGGCGAAACGCTGGTCGGTTTCGGATTTTCCTACACCAATCTCATCAACGGCGATCAAGCCTGGCGCAATCCGCCGATGAATGTGCGCTCTTTCGGCAGCGATAGTCGAGTGGTTGATGTGGGCGACGTGGAACGAACGCTGCTGATGCAGGAGCGCACGGCCAAACAGCAAATAGCGTTTTACGCGATGGGCTGGTTGTTACAGCCGCCGCCCGCGCTGCAAATGAAGATGAGCTACACCGGGACTTATCAACTGGACGACCGATTGACGGACGTGGTGTTGGCCGAAGGGCAGGACGGATTTTATTTGTTGCTGCTTTTCGACCGGAAGACACATTTGCTGGCGGCGCTGGGAACTGTGTTTTTCGATTCCTACCGCGAGACGGTGATTGTCGAAGCCATCAGTTTCGACAGGCGGCTCAACGCTTCCATCTTCGGGCGCGCGCGCGAAGAGCGCCGGCAACGCACTCAGCCGCCCAAAAAACATGAATTGCTATGGAAGTTCGGCGACTACCGCCAGGTCGGCGGCGTCATACTGCCGCATCGCGTGACGATCAATTATGACGGGCGTCTGGTCGAAGAACTGTCCGTCAACGAATTCAAAGTGAACCAGCCGGTGGATGCGAAAAAGTTCGACGGCAAGCCGGAAGTCGTTTACGCCAGACCTGGGAGCCGTAACTGATGAGACTGACTGCGGCACAAGACTTTGCTTCTCTGACGGAAATGCTGCGTTTTTACAGCGACGCGGACGAAATCGTTTTCAAAAATCATTGCCGCCTGGATGAATCGGAAATCGCCGAAGCCTGCCGTCACGCGCGGCGATTGGCGCACCGGCTGCAAGTGCATCACGGCGAAAAAAGCGCCGAGAAAATCGCGCTCGGTCTCGGTTGCGCCATTCATTGCGAAGCTTGGGAAGTGGCCGACGACAAGGTGATTTATCTGGCCGAATGTTCGCTGCAAACGCAGGCGCACGGCGCAACGATTCGCATCAACACGCGCGCCGCCAAACTGCTGGCGGAGTTTCAGCAAGCCTGGACGAACGCCTCCGAGCGTGAGTTTTTCACCGAAGCCAAAATCACCGAAGTCGCCATCGCGCACGAACTCTTTCATCTGGTCGAACAGCGCCCGCCTTCGACATTGGTCGAACTGGAAGCGCATGCCTTCGCGCGAGCGTTCACGCCGCTGCCGTTTTCGCCGCTGCTTTACAACACTCTGCTGCAACATCTGGCGACGGGAAGGACGGTGCGGTTCCTGTGAAATACTTTTTGGGCATTGACGGCGGACAAAGCCATACGACGGCGTTGGTGGCGGACGGCAATGGGAGGATTCTGGGACGCGGCGCTGCGGGCGCTTCCAATCACACGCGCGAACCCGGCGGACGCGAACGCTTGATTAGAGCAGTGACGAAATCCGTCAGCGAAGCGTTGGTTCAGGCAGGCTTGCCGCAGCGCCAATCCATTCGAGATCTGAAATTCGCCGCCGCGCATCTGGCAATGACCGGCGAACCGGAAGACAAAGTTGAAATCGTCCATGAACTTTTGCGCGCGGAGCATTTGGTGGTCGGCCACGATGCGCCGGGCGCGCTGGCCGGCGCGCTGGCCGGCGGCGAAGGCGTGATTGTGCTGGCCGGAACCGGTTCGGTGGCTTGCGGCGAAACGCGCGACGGCAGATTCGCGCGGGCGGGCGGTCACGGTTATTTGTTCGGCGACGAAGGCGCGGGCTTTGCCATTGCCCGCGAAGCTTTGTCGGCGGCGCTGTGGGTCGAGGGCGCGGGCAGAAAAAGTGGGTTGACCGCCTCCCTGCTCAAACATTTCAAACGCCGCAGTTTGAAAGCCATTGCCGAAGACGTTTACGCCGGCGTGCTTTCGCGCGATGAATTGGCATCTTTCGCGGCCAAAGTCGGCGAATTGGCGGAGCAGGGCGACATCACGGCCAAAGGCTTGATTGACAAAGCAGCGTTTGAATTGTTCCGGTTGGCGATGGTGACCGTGCGCAAGCTCAAGCTGGAACATCAGCCGTTGAAGATTTCTTATGGCGGCGGCGTATTCAAAAGCCGTCGTTTGCTGGCGCGGTTTACCGCTGAACTCAGCGTCGAACTGCCGCTGGCGCAAGTTGTCGCGCCGCGCTTCGGCCCGGAAATCGGTGCGCTGTTACTGGCTTACCGGCAGGCTGGAAAAAAGATCACTCCGAAATTGCTCGACTCCCTCACGGAAACTGAAAGATGATCGAAACTGAACTTGAAACTTTGCGCGGCGGATTGATTGTTTCCTGCCAGGCACCGAAAGGTTCCGCGCTGGACGATCCGCAAGTCATCGCCGCGCTGGCGCTGGCTGCCGAACAAAACGGCGCGGTCGGCGTGCGCATCAACTCCGCCGAACACGTGGCAGCCACTGCCACGTGTGTTCGCGTTCCCATCATCGGCATTGAAAAAGTCGTCACGCCGGAATCAGAGGTTTACATCACGCCGACGCTTGATGTGGCCGAACATCTGGTTCACAGCGGCGCGCGAATCATCGCCACTGATGCCACGCGCCGCGCCCGTCCGAACGGCGAACGCCTGGAAGAATTGATTCGCCGGGTGCAGGAAGACTTGTGCCGTCCGGTGATGGCCGACGTGGCCACGTTGGACGAAGGTCTGCACGCGGCGGATTGTGGCGCGAAACTCGTCGCCACCACGTTGTGCGGTTACACGGCGGAAAGTCGCGGCGCGCGGCTTCCTGCTTTGGATTTGTTGGAAGCCTTGGCGCGGCGGCTGGACGTGCCTGTGATTTGCGAAGGCGGCGTCGCTTCGCCTGAACAGGTTCGCCAGGCTTTCGATTGCGGCGCATTCGCCGTGGTCGTCGGCACTGCGATTACGGGTGTCGGCCATTTGGTGCGGAAATTTGTTGCCGAAACTCCGAGCGTGAAAATCGAGCTATGAGACAAATCAATTTTCCTTTGTTTTTCATTCTGACGTTGTTGTTTTTCATTCCGGCGCTTGCGCAATTGCCCGCGCAACCCACGCTTGAGCAAATCAAAGCGGAAAAATTCATCGTGCAAACGCTGGCCGGAAAAAAGGTCGAATTGAACAAACTGTTGGGGCAGGGCAAACCAGTGGTGCTGGACATCTGGGCGACCTGGTGCGGCCCATGCCGGCAGGAAATTCCGCATCTGGTCGAACTGGCCGAAAAACATCGTCCCGACGGATTGATTATCGTCGGTCTGACCACCGAAGACCCGACGGTTTATCGCACCAGAGTCAAAGAGTTCGTCAAACAGTACGGCATGACTTACACCGTGGGCTTTGCTTCCGAGGCATTGTATCTGGCGTTTAACAACGGTTCGCCGTCCATGCGCATTCCGCAAACGTTTATCTTCGGTGCGGACGGCAAACTCGTGAAACGGATCATCGGTTACAACGAACGCCTCGGCGCGGAAATGTTGGACAAGTCCGTGACGGAAGCACTCAAGGTTGGAAAGCCCGCTTCCGATTAACGCCGCTGGCGCAAATAGGAAATCGTTCGCCGGATTGCGGACAGGCGGTTGTCAAGGTAGGAAAGGGCGGGCTATGATGCGCGCCGAGTTCGCCAACCGGCTTTGTAAAAGCCACGTCCCAACCGCGAACGCAATTTTCAACAAAGGCAGATCAGACAGAATGTTTCAACGCATCTCACTTTGGCGTTGCTCGCCCGCCTCGCTTTCGCGCTTCACTCGAAATTTAGTTTTGGGCGTGACCGTGTTCGCCATTGTTTCGTGTTCTTCAGGCCCGAAACTGGATTCGCGGCTGGACGCGCGCGTGGCGGAAATGAGCATGCCCATGCTCAACGGCGGCAGCGTCAAATTCAATGAACTGGTGGGCAAGGACAAAGTGGTGCTGGTCAATTTCTGGGCGACCTGGTGTGGGCCGTGCCGCCGCGAGATTCCAGACCTCATCGCCTTGCACAATCAATTCAAGGACAAAGGCGTTGAAGTCGTCGGACTGACCATCGAAGAACCCGCGCAGGCGTCCGAGCAGGTCAAAGCGTTCGTACAGCAGTTTTCGATGAACTACCGCGTGGGCTTTTCGAGCAAGAACATGTTTTTCCTGTTCAACAAAGCCAACGGCGCTAATCCCGGCGCGCCAATTCCGCAAACATTCATTTTCGGAAAAGACGGCAAGATAGTGGACAGTATTCCGGGACTGCGCCGGGATTTCCGCACCTGGGCGGAAAGCGCCATCAATCGCGCCTTGAGCGGTTGAGCCGGGAACAGGCAATCAGGAGCAAGTTTCAGAAGTCTTGAAAAGTAGGTGACTGAGTTTTTTCATTTTCCATATCTCAGTTGGAATTTTTCATTTGTCATTGGTTGACGATTGGCCGGTAAGTGCCTGAATTGACGTGTCAATGGCCAATTTCAAATTGCATATCGCAAATGGAAAATAAACAGCGAACCGTTATCTGGGATGTGAAACTTGCCCAAATCAAGAAAGTATTTTCGTCGCGCCCCTCATTTCTTCACGGATTCAGCGAACCCTGACACGGAGGTAATCAAAAATCATGCGTTATCACTTAAATCGTTTGACACTGTTTGCGCTCGGCGCGCTGTTGGCGCTAATGGGAGCATTTAGTGTCGTCAGCACTGGCAGCGCGGGCGCGCAGCAACAGCAAGGCGACAAATCGAAAGCCGCGCAAACCAAGGAAGAAGAACCCGTCGCCATCACGCCGAAAGTCGTGACGGAAAAAACCATCGAAACGCCAAGAACGCCCACCCCGGAAGAATTCGCCAACTTCCGTTTTCCGATCATCAACAACAAAAGCGAAATCGCTTTTCTGGCGCTTTTCAACAATCCCAATGGGATTAACGGTTCAGGACAGTCCGTTTTCATTCGCCAGCCGGACGGCAAATGGAGGCTGATGCGCGAGGGAGAAAAAGCCGTCAATCTGCCCGAAGGCATTTACGGATTCAGCATGCCGTCTTTCAATGACAGCGGCGATC
>CAZRXE010000127.1:0-2602 GCA_964603695.1 uncultured Heliomicrobium sp. | reverse complement strand
GATCGGCTCGGTGCCGGCGGCGTTGCCATCATTCCGCTCGCGCTTTCCAGTTTCAGTTCATTGGCTTCAACGCCTGTGTCGCAATCGGGCACGGCGACGATCACACGATCCGGCGAGGCACTGTTCAATCTTCCGCGTTGATCGCCGAACCAGACGTGGCAAGAGGAATAATCCGAGGTGTCGTAAGCTTCGCAGGCAATCACCACCTCCCCGCCTTCCACTCCGGCGCGAGGCACGGCGCTCATGATCCGCCCGCTCCCAATATTCGACATTACTACGTTCTCCGTAAAATTATCTATTCAGATCAGTTTCAACAACTTGGCGGCAATCATACGCGAGCGGGTAAATGATGTCCACATCCTCAATCATGGCGCATAAATGTGAATTAAGGGTTAAAAACTAATGGCAAGCAGGCAAACGTCAGCTTGCCAAAGCACTGGATCATGAACGCCTCTGCGGAACGCCCAATGGCCGTATTTGCACATCGGTTTTGTCATTGAGTCCGGCTACTGCCCGCTACTGCTCGCTAACTGTTTGATAAAAACCAGTGTGGTTTCGTCCCATCCGGCGAGTAAATTGACTGTCCGTTTGACCTTCAGCACCTTGCCATCATCGGAAAGCTCCCAAAGCTCCTTGACGGTGGAAGTAACGATCTTTCCCTGCACGTCGAAATCGCGCGCAATATTGAATTCCAGACTCTTTTCGGCTTTTTTCCAATTTGCCCTGCGGCGGATTTGGCCGGGTGAAATGCCGCCAACCTCGCGCGCGGCTTCTTTGCCATCCAGCGTACAGGTCAGCCGTCGAATGACCATGCCGAGCGCGCGGCCTCTGGCCATGACTTTCCCGCTGCCGGAACCGCTGGCGCTGTGATCGCTGACCACAGGGTTTCCGACACCCGCCGCGCCACTGGAATGCGGCTGCGCAAGTGCTGCGGCAATTGGTGTATCCGTCGCGGTTCCGGTTTGATCCTGTTTGTGACGGGCGTTGAGATCGCCTTCCACTTTGGATTCATAGGAAATTTGCTGCTCGTCCTGCTTCACCGTGAGCGTGTAACTTTTCAGCTCCGGTGGCAGATCGCGTGTCTTTTTCATATCCAGCGTCCACGTACCTGAAAAATTCGTGCGTGATTGCGCCTGAGCCTGAAAACAGACACCCAGAACAAACACGCTCAGAACACTCATTGAAACGAAAAGCTTCTTCATGGTGGCCTCCTGTTTGGACTTTAAGAAACTGCCTGCCAGAAATTGCTCGCCGGCAGGAAGTCAGGTTTTGCAACTATTAGCGGTCGGACAACCGTCGTGAAGAACGGTCTATTGG
The DNA here is from genome assembly GCA_964603695.1 of uncultured Heliomicrobium sp. GTDB lineage: Bacteria > Acidobacteriota > Blastocatellia > RBC074 > RBC074 > RBC074. The sequence continues at coordinate 1,285 of CAZRXE010000127.1, read as the reverse complement.
GCGGTTTTGAAATGGTAACGAATCGAATCTTACTCCTGCCTGCCAGTTTCGTCACCCTGCTGAGAAAAAATATTGTGTTCAAATCGAGCCGGGCATAATGCGTCCGCGGCATTCGCCAAAACCTATGCGGCGAAAACCTTCGCGTTCGCAATACCCGCGCAAAATAATTTCGTCGCCGTCTTCCAGAAAGCGGCGGATTTCGCCGGTCGGCAAAGTGATGGGCCGCGCGCCGCGTTCGGTCAATTCAATCAAACTGCCCTGACTGTCTTTGGTTGCGCCCGACACCGTGCCGCTCGCCAGCAAATCGCCCGAGCGCAGATTGCAGCCGTTGCTGCTGTGATGCGTCAACATTTGCGCGAACGTCCAATACAGGTCTTTGGTATTGCTCGCGCTCAACCGATGCGGCGCGAGGTTTTGCTGGCGCATCTGTTCGGTTTGGATAAGCACTTCCAGGTTAATGTCAAAACCACCGCGCTCACGATTTTCCGGCGAATCCAGATAAGGCAACGGCCGCGGATCGCCTTCTTCACGTTTGAACGCAGGCACGCGAAACGGTGCCAACGCTTCGGCCGTCACAATCCACGGCGAGATGGAAGTGGCGAAACTCTTCGACAAAAACGGCCCCAGCGGCTGGTATTCCCAACGCTGAATGTCGCGTGCCGACCAGTCATTGACCAGACACAATCCGAAAATATGATCTTCGGCTTCGGTGATGGGAACCGGCTGGCCTTGCTCGTTTCCCTGCCCGACGAAAAAGCCAACTTCGAGTTCGTAATCCAACACCTTGCTTGGCCCGAAGCTTGGAGCGGTTGCGCCGTCCGGCATTGTTTGCCCGACAGGACGGCGAATCAGCGTGCCGCTCGGAACAATGGACGAAGCTCGCCCGTGATAGCCAATCGGAATCCATTTGTAATTCGGTATTAGCGGCTGATCCGGACGAAACATCTTGCCAATGTTGGTGGCGTGATAAACCGAAGCGTAAAAGTCCGTGTAATCACCTATGTAAGCAGGCAACTCCAATTGTGCTTCAGCCATTGGCACAAGCAGTTCTTGAAACTTTCGAATTTGGTCATTCTTCTCATCAACGCGAAGCAGCCTGGATAGCTCATGCCGCAGCGCCATGCAGTATCGCTGTCCGATAATTTGCAAGTTCTCAATGGAATAGCAGAAAACCTCCGCTGCTTCTCTGGCCAACTCACCTTTGAAGAGATTTTCCGAAAAGGCGGCTTGAATATCAAAAATTTGATCACCAATCGCGACGCCGGGACATTCACTGTCATCGCCC
>CAZRXE010000126.1:0-2274 GCA_964603695.1 uncultured Heliomicrobium sp. | reverse complement strand
GCAGCGTTTCACCGGCGGCTTGCTCGCTGACTTCCGCCGTCTCGATCTTCGCGGCTTTCAGCGCTTCTTCCGAAAGCTCAACTTCGCCGCCTTCGCTGTGCTCTTCCTTGGCTTCGGCCTTCGTCTCCGCAGTCGGTTTTTCCCCGCTCTTTGTTGCGCCGCCACCCGAACAGGCGGCGGAAAAGAGGCTGACAGCCAACAACAGGCAGATGGTGATGAAGGTAGTACTGTTTCGTTGTGATGATGTTTGAATTTGTCCCAACATGATGAATCTCCTTACTCTTTAATCGCTAAGCCGAGCGCGGCCTGCATCTCTGCCATCGCGCGGTAGCGTTCAGTCAACGCCTCGGTCATCTCCCGCTGCGAATCAATCAGCCGCCGTTGTTCGGCCAGCAATTCGCTGATGCGAAACGCGCCTGCTTCATACGCAGCGCGCATCGTGCGAACGTTCTGCGCCGAGCGCGCGATGACGCCCTGCTCGTAGAGTTGAAACGACGCCTGCGCCGCTTCGTAGCGGCGAAAGGCCGACGCGACTTCAGCGCGTACGACCGATTCGGCGAACTCGCGCCTCCGCTGCGCCTGCGTGATCGCCAGTTGCGCTTCGGCCTTCGCCCCCTGATTGCGATTGAGAACCGGCAGCGTGATCGAGACGCCGAAGCTGAAGAGCTTGTCCCGGTCTTGCAGAAAGCCAATCGGCGTTTCGTCAAAGGCGGAAGAGGTTTGCCCGTAGCGCGTGAAGGCCGTCACCTGCGGCGCAGCTTCCGCTTTTGCCAGGCGGTAACCGGCTTGCGCGACTTCTTCGGCCAGACGCGCGAACTTCAGATCGGGCCGCGTGCGTAGCGCAATCCCCACGGCGGCATCAAGCGACGCGGGCGGCTCAGGCAAAAGCGGCGCTGCCAAAGTTTCTCGCAGCCGCAGCAGTTCATCCGCTGGGATGCCCGCAAGCTGTTTGAGCTTGAGCACCGACGCCTGCAATCGACCTTCGATCAGCGCGCGCCGCGCCCGCAGCCGGTCAACTTCCGCACGCAGCAGATTCAGTTCCAGCGGCGCGGCGTCGCCTTCATTCATCCGAACCTCGACGATGCGCACCGTCTCGACATCAACCGCGTTCAAGTTCTGCGTCACTTCCAACTCGCGCACCGCCGCCAGAGCCTCGGCGTAAGCCAGGCGGACTTCACTTGCCAGCCGCCGTTCACGATCCGCGACTTCGGCTGCGGAGGCTTCCAATGCGACCCGCGCAAAATCAATCCGCCTTCCGCGCTGCCCCGCCAGTTCCAACGGCAAAGTGAATCCGACCGAGGTCGAGCTTTCACCAGGCGAATTGAAGACGCCGTTCTGCCGCTCGAAATCAACGGACGGATTCGGGCGCAATCCGGCCTGGCGCAAACGCGCGCGGCCGCGATCAATCTCGATTCGCGCGGCGGCAAGTTCGGCATTCGACGCTAACGCGCGGCGCACAAGGTCAATCGAAACCGAGCCTTGCGCCGGATCAACATATGGCGCCGTCCAGCTTGCCGCTGGAGTTGGCGCATTAGATGGGAGCGCCAAATCACTCCGCATCGAAACGGCTTCAGCCTTGACGGTCTGCGGATTGGCTGGACTCTGCCCAACTGCGATGTTGAAAGAGAAGAGAATAAGTACGAATGTTGAGCAAAATTGAATGATATAGGCACCGCCGCTATCGCAACGCGGCGGTCGTTTCAGACATGGCATGGTCACTGCCTCCAAATGATGTGCGCGCATCGCGCAAGCAAGGACGCCGCGGTAAAAATCCGCGACGACTGCTCACGCGCAATTCGGCGCATAAATCCGTATGAAATGAAAGGAAAGTGTTTATCGCCGGACAGGCCGGGTCAGACGAAACGAGGAGGGTGATAAGTATCTTGAGGCGGAGCCGATGGAAGAATACCGTCCAGGGAAATAATGACGCTCGGCCGCGCTAACGGCGCTACCGCATTCACCGCATAGCCCAGCACGATATGCGAGCAGCAGCAAAAGCAGTCTTCATCCGTCGAAGGTGGAAGCGAGTCCTGGACAGGCTGTGAGTCGTGAGTCGTGATGACTACCGATTCATTGATTGCCGCTTCAGTTGATTTGATGGAAGGAGAAGATAGGTACTCGTCATTGCAAAGCTGTGGAAAAAGCGTATCAACAATCGCCAAATCAAAAATGGCGAACACCAGCAAGAGAATCGCCAATGAGCGACGCAGGCCCCTTGATCTCAACAATTTTTGACCCAGCTTCATTGGCATAACCACGTTTGGAAAGTAACAA
>CAZRXE010000125.1:0-5104 GCA_964603695.1 uncultured Heliomicrobium sp. | reverse complement strand
CGCCCATCCGGTCTTTGTCGAGAAAGGGAAACTTTTCCAGCGCCGCATCCACGCCTTTCATCAAATCGCGATAATCGCCGCCGCCCCAATCATTGATGCAGCCGTCGGCGAACTTCTGCCCGTAGCCGGACGAACCGCGCGGATTGATGAGCAACACGGCATAACCTTGCGCGGCCAGCGCCTGCGCGTTGGCGTTGAAAGCGTAGCCGTGCATTCCGTGCGGGCCGCCGTGAATGTTGAGGATGACAGGATATTTCTTCTTTTCGTCAAAATTGAGTGGGGCAATCAGCCAGCCTTGTATTTCAAAACCATCCTGATGAAACGCGAACTCGCGCATTGGCGAAAAACTTAGTTTTTCGAGGAGGTCTTTATTGGCCTGGCTCAAATTTGTGAACAGGCCATCGGCCAGCTTTCCACTGATGCGACAAATTTCGGCTGGCCGAAGATCTTGCGTCACCAAATAAATGGACTGATGGGGAGAGCTATTTGGTGCATACGAATAACCGGCAATTTGCCCGACGCGCCCGGCTCGAAGCTGTGGAGAAACACCTCCCACATTTCTCAAAACCGCTCCGGGGTAGATGGTAGTTCCGCCTGAATCAGACACTGAAAAGGAGGGTTCCGTTCCTGTCCATTCGATTCGTGTTACGCGGCGGTCAAAAAGACCACTCAAATCTTTAGGCGAACCACCTTGGGATGAAATGACATGGGCTTGTGTGTCTTCGGCCACGCTATCAATCGTCGTGACTTCGCGTTTCGTCGCCAGATACGCGATCTGACTTCCGTCCGGCGAAAAGACCGGCTGCCATTCGCAGCCTTTGGTTTTGGTCAGTTGCCGGATGGCGAAGGTGCTGACGTTGACGGTGAACAAATCCGAATTGTTGACGCGGTCGGGATCAGGTTCGTGATTGCTGACGAAAACAATCTCATCGCCTTTGGGCGACCAGTTGATCGAATGTTCGTAATACAAGCCGGTCGTGATTTGCCGAAGCTGCCGCGTGGCCAAATCCACGGTGAAAATGTGGGATTGCAGATTGTCGGAAAAGGCCGTGCGCGATTTGTATTGCAGCCGAGTGATGACGCGCGGGTCTTCCGGCAAGGCGCTCAGAGCGGTTTCCACAGGCGAAGTTGGGCGCACGCCCATGGCCTGGCCTTGCGCGCGGAAGATCATTTCGCGGACTTCGACCGGCAACTTTTCGATTTCTTCGCGCGACAGCGGGCGCAACACTTGTGCCGGAATACCAGCCTGCTGAAGCGGCTTTATATTTTCCTCCGGCGTAGCCTGACTCAAAACTTCCGGCGAAGACAAAAACGCAATCTGTTTGCTGTCCGGCGACCATGTGAAACTTTCGCCCGCTTTGTTCAGGTAAAAATTGGTGCGCACAACAGAAGTCGCCAGCTTCGGTTCGCCGCCTTCGGCAGGGACAATCCATAAACCGTCTTTCCCGCTGCGGCTGGAATAAAACGCGATCCATTTGCCGTCCGGAGACCAGCGCGGCGTGGATTCGGAGGAATCATTTTTTGTCAGCAGCCTTGGTTCGCCGCCGGCGGTCGGCACAATCCACAAGCGGGAAATCATTCGCGAACGATCCGGCGCGGTTTCGCTGACCACGTAAACCACGCGTGAACCGTCTGGCGAAATCTGCGCGTCGCTGACTTCTTTAATCGCGGAAAGGTCTGTCGGCAGCAGTCCGCGTTTGGTTTGTGTGGAGGCAGGGTTGGAAAACAGCAGCGTGGTACAAAGCAACAGGATGGCGAAAAGCGACGAACGTGTTTTCATAATTCAATCTTTCTCCAAAACGACGAAAGCGATGGCTTGTTGTGTGGCGTGCGATAGGGAAACGTGGGCGCGGGTGATCTTCAATTGTTCAATGAGTTCGGCGGCGTGGCCGTGGAACCGAAGCTGCGGCGCGCCTTCGGTTGATGATATGATCTCGACCTCGTGCCACGACAGGCTTTTCAGCGGCGTGGCAGCGCCGAGTGCTTTTCGCGCGGCTTCTTTGGCGGCGAAGCGCACGGCGTAACGTTCCGCTTTGGCGGCGGGGTTGGCGAATTGCTCGCAGTAGGCGATTTCGCCCGCCGTGAACACTCGATTGCGAAAGCGTTCGCCGAATTCGGCAAGCGATTCTTCAATCCGTTTGATGTCCGTGATGTCCACTCCGATACCGATAACCATAGATCGAATGACCAACTTTATTTTTCGTCCGCACAATGGAATTCAATTGCTGGTGTGCGAGCCGCTGGAACGGCTCGGATTCAAAAACGCTTTCAGCACGCGACTGGGCGGCGTCAGCCCTTTGCCCGAAGGCTCGCTCAGCCTGGGCAATTTCAGTCACGACGAACGCGCCAACGTCATCGAAAATCGGCGGCGGTTTCTGGCCGCGCTCGCGGCTTCGGACTGGCCGCTGGTGACTGCCAAACAGATTCATTCCGCCGATGTTCGTTCGGTGTTCGACGCCGAAGACGCGCGCGGCGAACCGACGCCTTGCGATGCTTTGACTGCCAACTTGGAAAGAGCTTTTCTGGCGGTGCAAACCGCCGATTGCATGCCTGTGTTGATTGCGGATGAGCGAACGCGCGCGTTTGCAGCCGTTCACGCAGGCTGGCGCGGTACGTTCGCGGGCATCGTCGCACGGACAATTGAACGCATGCAACAAAGCTACGGCTCGCGCCCGACGGACTTGCATGCCGCGCTTGGCCCGGCCATCAGCGCCGAAGTTTTTGAAGTCGGCGCGGAAGTGCTGGACGCTTTTCGCGGCAAATATGATTATGCCGAATCGCTGTTTTCCAAGTTGCAACCGAACGGCAAAGGTCACATCAATCTGAATTTGGCCAACACGCGGCAGTTGATGGACGCGGGCGTTGGCGAAGATCGAATCTATGATTGCGGACTTTGTACCTGGCTGCGGAACGATTTGTTTTTCAGTTACCGGCGCGAACGCGGCGCGGAAAAACCTGTAGGCCGGCTGCTTGGCGTCATCGGTCGCGCGGCGTAATCTCAAATCCCAAATTTCAAATTTGAAATTCCAACCTGGAGTCTTTGTGGTGAAATCGAAATTATCATTGATGAGTTTGGCCGTATTACTGACGCTCTGCTCAGCCATTCAGGCGCAGCAAAAGGCTGGAGCGCAGGCCGCTGAAAACAAAGAGCAGTCGGCCAAACAGGAAGCGCCGGTGGATTCGGACGACGATCTGCGCCGCGCGATTGAATCGTCCGGCGGCAGCGAAACCCAGATCATCGTCAATCTGGAAGGTTATCTGAAAAAGTTTCCGAAAAGCGCGCATCAGGCAGAAATCGAGAACGAGATTTTCAAACTGAGCAACAAACTGCGCGACCGCAGCCGCACCATCAGCTATGCCGAAAAGATTCTGGCCGCCGGCGAAAACAACATTGACGTGCTGACCACGCTGGTAACGACCTTGCGCGAACGTCGCGCCGACGGCGATTTGAAAAAGGCGCTGGGTTACGCCGATCAATTGGTCAAACAGTTTGAATCGCTGATTGCCGCCGCCGCCAAACCCAAACGCATCAGCGTCGCGCAATGGGAAGACCGCAAGCAGCAAGGCATCGCTTCGATTTATTTGCTGCGCGGCAGGGTTCAGGCCGATCTGAGCAACGACGAACCGGCGCGTGCGGATTTGATGAAGAGTTTTGAAATGTCGCGAACGGCGGGCGCAGCGGTGTCGCTGGCGGAATTGGCTGAAAAGCGCAAGAACACGGACGAAGCGATTGATTATTACTCGCAAGGCTTTGTCATCGCGCTGGCTGCCAACGAAGAAATTGATTTGAAAGCCGTCCGCCGCCATCTCAGCCGGCTTTACGCCGCCAAACAAAACTCCGAAGCCGGCTTGGGCGACCGCGTGCTGAAAGCTTATGACGCCTTCATCAAACAGCGCGACGAACGCCTGGCCAAACTGGAACCGCCGAACTCCAATGTGGGTTTGACCGATCCGCTCAGTTTCAAATTGACCAAACTTGACGGCTCAAAACTCGATCTGGCGACGCTGCGCGGCAAAGTGGTGGTCTTCAATTTTTGGGCGACCTGGTGCGGCCCTTGTTTGACGGAAATGCCGCTGGTCGAAAAGACCATGAACAAATACAAGGACGACGCGGAAGTGGTTTTCCTGGCCGTCTCCACGGACGAAGACCGCGAACTGGTTCCGCCGCATTTGAAACAGTACAAGGTGAATCTGCCGGTGGCTTATGCCGATTCGTTGAACGATTTTTTCGCGGTCACGTCCATCCCGACGACCATCATTCTGGATCGCAAAGGCGAACTGGCCTTTCGGATGGCGGGCTATAACCCGCGCGAGGATTTCAGCGTGATGTTGAGCGAGAAGATTGAGGCCGCGAAGAAGCGGTGAATTTAGACGCGCTTGACGGCGGCGCGAATGAAATCATTCGCGCCGCGATAGTGTAGCCGAGCTGGAAGCTCGACCGGCGAGCAGTATGCTCGCGTACTTAGCCACTTATCAATTCTTCGCGGGTCTTCGCGGGCGGCACGGGCCAAATCATTACATCCGGCATTTCATCCGCGATGGGCACAATTGTCGAAGCAGGCGGAACGGCTTTGGCGCGGCGCGAGTAATCAATCTGGTAATTGCCGTAATCAACGCGATGCTGGCGATACCAGTTGACGAGTTCATTGACGCGGCGGCGTTCGCGACGAGTCTGAAGCGCCACATGGATCCGCAAAGCCAGCGCCACAGGGCACACAGTCACCAATCCCGCGCCTAAAAACGGCGACTGGCCTAACAGAAACAGCATTCCAAAAACGATTCCGAAGGCCGGCAGCAGGAAGCTCAGGTCGCTCAGGAAATCCGTCCAAAGCGTGCGTTGCAGCGCATCTTCTTTGGGAACCGGCAAGACCAGCAATGTATTCAGGGATGAACGCGGAGCGAGTTTACGACGAGTGTGCGTATGGGACACTTCGGGGGACATAAATTGACACCTCATTGATTGGAAGAAGCTTCGGCGACAGTCCGAGGCGCGCAAGAACGCCGGCTCGCAACTAATCCGAAGCAAGTGATTGATGTTGATTGGGAGGAATTTGGAAGTTCAAGCTGAAACCGTGCTATGGGTTTAGGGCAATTTTTGTCACGG
>CAZRXE010000124.1:0-1788 GCA_964603695.1 uncultured Heliomicrobium sp. | reverse complement strand
GCCGAAGCGGGCGGTGGAGTATTTCGATCTGGCGGTGATTGCCGCGCAGCGGGCGGAAAATGAAAAGCTGGAAGCCGAGCAACGATGGAAGCTCGCGCAGGCTTGGGAAGCGGCGGGCGAACGTGGCAGAGCGATCACCGCCGCCGAGGAAGCGTTAAAACTGGCCGAATCACACAAGCAGGAATTGGCGGAAGACATCCGGTGCAAATTGGAAGACTGGCGCGCGGAGTAGAGCAACCTGCCGAGGTTGCTCCGGGTGATTGGAAGACGCATTGAAGCAAACAAGGCAATCTTGGCAGGTTGCCCGACTCTGATGACTTATGAAAGTTGCGTTGCAATTCGATTCCGGCACGTTGTTGCTGGAAGGCGCGGATCAAGCCTTTGCCGCGCCGCTGCCGTTTGCGTGGGATGAGCGCGTGCGGCGTTGGCGCGCGCCGGCCATCAACTATCGCCAGATCGTCACCGAACTTGTTCGCCGCAACATCCCGCACGAAGACCAGGCGCGCAAATACATCGAATTCCAATTCAAAGCCGAACTGACCGCCTCGCCGCGCCCTTACCAACAGGACGCCATCGCCGCCTGGAAAAACGCCGGGCGGCGCGGGACGGTGATTTTGCCTACGGGCGCGGGCAAGACTTTTGTCGCGCAGATTGCGATTGAAATGGTCGGGCGTTCGACGCTCGTCGTTGTGCCGACGATTGATTTGATGAATCAGTGGTACGACTTGCTGTTGTCTTCGTTCAACGCGGAAATCGGTTTGATCGGCGGCGGATATTTTGAAAAGGGCGCGATCATCGTCACCACCTACGCTTCGGCGTTTCGGTTTATGGAGCGGATGGGCGATCAGTTCGGCTTTTTGATTTTCGATGAATGCCATCATTTGCCGAGCGATGTTTATCGTTATGCGGCGGAGATGGCGATTGCGCCGTTTCGTTTGGGACTGACCGCAACGCCCGAACGTGAAGACGGCGCGGAGGCAATGTTGGAGCGATTGATCGGGCCAATTGTTTATCGCCGCGAAGCACAGCATCTGGCGGGCGAATTCCTGGCCGATTACACCACCGAACAAATTTCCGTCGTGCTTTCGCCGGAAGAGCGTGTGGCATACGAACGCGAGCGGAGTTTGTTTCGGCAGTTTATATGGGAAAAGGGCATCAATTTCAGCGATCCACGCGGCTGGCAGAATTTCATTATGCTCAGCGCCCGCAGCGAAGAAGGCCGCCGCGCGATGCAGGCTTACCGCGAATCCAAACGCATCGCGCTTGGAACCGACGCCAAACTCCACGTGCTGGAAAAGCTTCTGCAACGCCATCGCCGCGAACGGCTGATTGTCTTCACGGCGGAAAACGAAATGGTCTATCGCATTTCGGAACAGTTCCTGATTCCGGCCATCACGCACGAAACGCCGATCAAGGAGCGCCGGTTGTGGCTGGACGCTTTCAACAAAGGCGATGTGCTGGCGCTGGCCACGTCGAAAGTCTTGAACGAAGGCGTCAACATTCCCGAAGCTTCCGTTGCCGTAGTGCTGTCGGGTTCGGGTTCTTCGCGCGAACACATTCAGCGGCTGGGGCGCATTCTGCGCAAACAGCCGGACAAACAAGCAGTGCTTTACGAAGTCGTCACCGCCCAAACCGCCGAAGAGCGCATCAGCCAGCGCCGCACCAGCGCGCGCCAGTTTCAACGCGATCAGGCTCTTGGCGATGACTGGTTGGAATAGGAGCGCGGTCAGGACGACTGTGCTCCTATTTTTCAAAAGCGTGACCACCTCAGTTAAGAGAGTCGAGTGT
>CAZRXE010000123.1:0-2033 GCA_964603695.1 uncultured Heliomicrobium sp. | reverse complement strand
CACGACGCAAACTAACAGTTCGCGCAACAGCCAGGGCAAAACGAAATACGGGTAAACGACAGGTTCAAGAGGATTCAAATGATCAGCATCAAGTCTTTCGACGGCGGCGGATTCGACGCCTATCTTTCTTTGCCGAGCAGCGGTTTTGGTCCCGGCATTGTGTTGTTGCAGGAAATTTTCGGCGTCAATCAAGTCATGCGCGACATCGCGGATTGGTACGCCGAGCGCGGCTTTGTCGTGATTTGCCCGGACTTGTTTTGGCGGCAACGGCCCGGCGTGCAGTTGACCGATCAGACCGACGCCGAATGGCAACAGGCGTTCAAGTTCTATCAGGGGCTGGACGAATCCAAAGCAGTGGACGATGCGGGCGCGGCGCTGGCGTTTTTGCGCAATCATCCGGCCTGCAACGGCAAAGTCGGCGCGGTCGGGTTCTGCCTGGGCGGAAAGCTGGCGTATTTGCTGGCCGTGCGCCATGCGCCGGAGTGCAGTGTGGGTTATTACGGCGTCGGCATTGAAAATGCGCTGGACGAAATCGCCGGCTTGAAAGGTGCGCTGATGCTGCACCTGGCGGAAAAAGATCAGTACTGCCCGCCCGAAGCGCAGGCGCGAATTCACGCGGCGCTCGATGGCAATCCGCGCGTCACGCTGCACGATTACGCCGGGCAGGATCATGCGTTCGCGCGCCTGGGCGGCGCGCATTTCCACGCGACTTCGGCGGAACTGGCCAATCTGCGCAGCGTCGAATTTTTCGTCCGGCATTTGAACAGCGGCGCGCCGGCGGCAAAGCTTTCGGCGTTGTGGGACGATCACGTCAAATATGAATTCGTCACCCGCAACACCGAAGACACGCTGCTGACGATGGTCGAGGACTCTTACGTCAACCACATTCCGGTCTTGACCGGCGGCGTGGGTCACGCCGAATTGCGCGAGTTTTATTCCCGACACTTCATTCCGCAAATGCCGCCGGACACGGCCATGACGGCGGTTTCGCGCACCATCGGCGCGGATCGCGTGGTGGATGAAATGGTCTTTGAATTCACGCACACCATCGAAATGGATTGGATGCTGCCGGGCGTTGCGCCCACAGGCAAACACGTCAAAGTCCCGCTGGTGGTCATTGTTCATTTTCGCGACGGCAAGCTGGCGCACGAACACATTTACTGGGATCAAGCCTCTGTGTTGGCGCAACTCGGGTTGATTGACGCCGCCGGGTTGCCGGTCGCCGGCGTTGAAAGCGCCGAAAAAGTTTTGAATCCGAGCTTGCCCGCCAACCGATTGATGAGGCGCGCCGATGGCTGAAACCGACGCCTCAAACATCGCCGGGCGCTTGCGCCGCGATTTGGGAACGCTCGAATCCTACGCGGCATTGATCGGCATTCTGATCGGCGCGGGGATTTTCACCGTCACCAGTCAGGCCTGGCGGCTGACCGGGCCGAGCGTGATTCTCGGTTACGTCGTGCTCTTTCCGGTGATCTTGGCGACCTCTGTTCCGTATGCCGCGTTTCTTTCCACGCCGCTCGGTCGCGAACCGGGCGGCGAATACACGCACCTTTCGCGCACGCTCGGTGATTATCGCCTGGCCTTCGTCGGCGCTTGGTTGAAGATCATTTCTTACGTCGGCGCGGAAGCCTTTCTGGCCAATTCGCTGGCCGATTACCTGATTGCGGCGGCGGCGGGACGCCTCAGCCCTGAACGTCACAGGCTGCCGTTGGCGCTGGCCGGCCTGCTGTTCTTTTACCTGGTTCACGTGGTCGGCGTGCGTTGGTTCGGGCGGCTGCAAGTGGCGATGTGTTCGCTGCTGGGCGTTTCGCTGGTCGTCTTGATCGTGCCGGGGCTGTTTGCCGTTCAACCGGCCAACTACCGGCCTTTCGTCGCGCATGGACTCAGCGGATTTCTGGCCAGTCTGGCTCCGCTGTTCTTTTCTTACGCGGGGTTTGAATCCCTGGCGCAAACGGCGGGCGAAGTGAAAGACAGCACGCGGCGGCTGCCGATGGTCTTTCTGAAAGGCATCAGCCTGACGGCGCTGATTTTCG
>CAZRXE010000122.1:0-3715 GCA_964603695.1 uncultured Heliomicrobium sp. | reverse complement strand
GGCATTCCGCGTTTGATTAACAACATTTGCGATAACGCGCTGCTGAATGGTTACGCTTCCAATGCGCGAACAGTCAATGCCGACATCATTGCTGAAATCGCCGAATCGTTGGATTTGCTGCAACCAATGATCGAAGACGATCCGCAAATGGTGATGACCGGCGCGCTGCCGCCTATGCCTGTGTTGCGCGAAGAAGACACGAGCTGGCCTACGACGGCGGAGCCTGTGAATTTCGACGCGGACGCCGGAACGCGCCGCCGTTCGCATCAGCGCCGGAAAGGCGGACACCGCAACGACCTGAACCGTCCGCACGAAGCCGCGCCGCTGAAAGTAGTTCCCCCGCAATCAGAAGAGCCGGAAGAATTTGAAGACAGTTTGAAAACCGGATGAGCAAAGTTTTCGAGGCGCTGTTGCGCCAACAACAACAAGAACAAAACGGCGAGGCGGCGCGCGATCCGTTGGCTGAAGAAACCGGCACGCCCGACGAAACCGCCGGCGATACACAGTTTGAATTGCCTTCAGTGATCGGCGCACCTATCGGCCCACGCTCGAACGAAGGCGCGTTGTTTCCGTCGTTCAATCCCGCGCCGCAAAACGAACCGCCGAAGCCCAACGGCCAACATCATGCTTCGCCGCAGCCTGTTGCGTTGGCCCCGGTCAACGGCAAACACAAAGCCGAACACAAAACCGAACCGACACGTCCGGCAGCGGCAGTCGCGCGCGGCGCAAGCGAACGTTTGCGAAACGCCTCGCCCGTCATCCGCCGCGCTCCCGTTGAAGCGCCGCCTGCGGAAGACAAAACGCCGCCGGAAATCCCTCAACCACAGGCCGCGCCGGAAAAGCCCGTCAAGCAGCAACGCGAAATCCATGTCGAACCCATCACTCAATCCCGGCTGCATCCGCGATTGGTTTTGCTGACGCAGCCTCACGCGCCGGAATGCGAACAATACCGCACACTGCGCACGCAGCTTTTTCACGCGGCGGAAAAGAAACCGCTGCAAGTCGTCACCATCACCAGCACGCTGGCCGGCGAAGGCAAAACTTCGACGGCAATCAATCTGGCGCTGGCCATCGCCCAATCCAAAGAAAAGCGCGTCTTGATTATTGACGGCGATTTGCGGCGTCCGAACGTGGCGGCTTACTTGGGTGCGCACGTCAAAACAGGCTTGGGCGAAATCCTGACCGGCGACGGCGAGGCGTTGGACTCGATCTTCACTCTGGAAGGGCTGGAGCTTTACGTGCTGCCCGTCAGCCGTGAAGCCGCCAATCCGACGGAATTGCTTTCCAGCGAACGTTTCGCCGAAATGCTCGCGGAACTGCGCCGCTATTTCGATTTCATTTTGATTGATTCCCCGCCGGTGATGCCTTTTGCCGACACCCGGCTGCTGGCCAATCACAGCGACGCAGTTATGCTGGTCGTCCGCGCCGGCCTTGCGCCTTACGAGACCGTTGAAAAAGCCATCGAAGCGCTGCCCGCCGCCAAAATGCTCGGCGTGGTACTCAACGGCGCGGAGTACGTCCGGGAAGCAGGCTATTACGATTATTACTATTATTCGCAGTCGCGCCCGCATTCGTTTTGGGATAGGTTGCGACATCGTTTCCGATTCGGCGGAAAGTTGAACCGATAATTTTTATGGTGCGGCGCGGTATCTGGATCAAAACCCTCACGCTCATCCTGGTCGAAGCCGGAATCATTTTTTCCGTCGTCGTAATCGGCCTGTGGCTTCGTTTTCCCAAACATTTCGATTCGATTCTGTTCGGGCAGCGCGGCATTTATAAAATTGCGCTGTCTACCGTCGTCTGCCAATTCATTTTTTATTTGTTCGATCTTTACGACGTTTCCAAACCCCGGTTGCGGCGTGAAGTACTGACCGATCTGTTTCAAGCCGTCGGCGTGGTAATCGCCGTGCTGGGATTGATTTTCATGCTGCGCCCGACATTGTTGCTGGGCTATCTGGAGGAAGCCGGCGACGGTGGCGTAGTGCGTTACGGCAACGGCGTGCCAGTGATGGCAATGATGCTGGCGCTGGCGTTGATGATTCTGTGGCGATTGGCGATTCACTGGATCATGCGGCATCCGCGTTTGGGTGAACGCATACTGATTGTCGGCGCGGACACGCTGGCCAAGGAAGTCGCGCGCGAAGCCATGTTGCGCCGCGATCTGGGTTACAAAGTTGTCGGCTACGTGGCCGAAGATTCCAAACTGATCGGCGAAGTGCCGGTCAACAGTTTGTTTTCGCCCAAAGTACTGGGCGTCACCAGCGACCTGAACCGCATTGTCGTCGAAGAAAAAATTGATCGCGTCATCGTCGCCTTACAGGACAGGCGCGGCCATATGCCCGTGGATCAATTGCTGCAAATCCGTTTGCAAGGCAGCGCCGCCATCGAAGAAGGCACAGCGCTTTATGAAAAACTGACCGGCAAACTGAGCGTGGAAATGCTGCGGCCTAGCTGGATCATTTTTTCCGGCGGCGGCAAACGCAGCACGGTTTGGGGCATCGCGCGCCAGTTGTTCAACGTCACGATGGCCGGGCTGGGCGTGGTTTTGTCCTTTCCGATTGGCTTGCTGGCCGCCGTCGCCGTCAAACTGGATTCGCCCGGCCCGGTCTTTTACACACAAGAGCGCGTAGGCAAAAATGGACGCATCTTTCGCATCATCAAGTTTCGCTCAATGCGGCAGGACGCCGAAAAAGACGGCACGGCGCAATGGGCCGCCGCGCGCGACCCGCGCATTACGCGCGTCGGCAACTTCCTGCGCAAAACGCGGATTGACGAAATCCCCCAATTCATCAACATTCTGCGCGGCGAAATGAGCTTCGTCGGCCCACGCGCCGAACGCCCCGTCTTCGTCGAACAATTGACCGAACAGATCCCATTTTATTCGCAACGCCATCTGGTCGAACCCGGATTGACCGGCTGGGCACAGGTCAATTACGGCTACGGCGCTTCGGTGGAAGACGCGATTCAGAAATTGCAGTACGATCTTTATTACATCAAAAACGTCTCGCTGCTGTTCGACATCTGGATCATGTTTAAAACGATCAAGATCGTGCTGTTCGGTTACGGCAGATAACGGCGCGATGACTGGAGCGCGGACATCCTGTCCGCGCTAGAGGTGGTTATGAAGTTACTTCGCATTCAGTTTTTTTTTGCACTGCTGGCAACGACCTTTGCCGCCGGCATAGCCTTCTCCCAATCCGATCTGGACAAAGCGCCCAAGCCGCAGCAAACCAAACCCGCCGAGAAAAAATCCGCCAGCGAAACGCCAGCGCCCGGCTTGAGCGACGCCGAACGCAAAGCCTTGCGCCGCGAAGATCAATCCGAGGAAGAAGCGGCAATTCTGCCTTACATCAACAACTTCTTTGCTACCACGCGGCTCGGCCCCGAAGACGTCATCAGCGTGGATGTCTTTGATCAGCCCAGCTATTCGCGTACGAACCTGACCGTGCCGCCGCACGGGCGCATCAGCTATCCGCTGATCGGCCAATTGATGATTGCCGGACGCACCACCGAGGAACTGGAAAAAGAAATCACCGAAAAGCTCTCCGAATACATCCGCGAACCGAAAGTTTCCGTGCAACTGGTGCAGGTTCACAGTCTGAAATACATGGTCATCGGCGACGTAACCACGCCCGGCATTTACGAAATGACGCGCCGCATGTCCGTCACCGAAGCCCTGGCCAAAGCCGGTTACGTGACGCGATTCGCAGACCTG
>CAZRXE010000121.1:0-2976 GCA_964603695.1 uncultured Heliomicrobium sp. | reverse complement strand
ACACTCGATAAAGGACAACTGCTGGTGAATCAGGAACAGGAACTCATCGAACGCGCGCAAGCAGGCGACCGGGAGGCTTTTTGCCTGTTGGCACGCGGTTACGAGCGGCGTATTTACGCGCTGGCGTTCCATTTCACACGCAACTCACACGATGCTGAAGACCTTTCGCAGGAAGTCTGGCTGAAGGCTTACCGGGCAATCGGTTCTTATCGCGGTGAAGCGAGTTTTTACACCTGGCTGCGGCAGATTGCGGTCAATACGCTGATGAATCAGCAGCGAAGAGGGCTGGCGAGTATGTGGACTGCGGACAAAAAAGCATTTCGATTGGGCGAATTGGTTCCACTGGATCAGCTCGGACTGGCCGAACCCGCGCATCAAACCGAAGCCGGACTGCACCAAAAAATGATGGTCGAGCGCGTGATGGGCGCGCTGGAAGATTTGTCGCCGAAACAACGCATGATCTTTTTGCTCAAACACCGCGAAGGCATGACTTACGAGGAAATCTCGAAAGCTTCGGGGACTTCGGCCGGGACGATCAAAAAGGCGCTGTTCCGCACGGTCAACAAGCTACGCGAACGACTCGGCATTGGCGCGGAAGAGGAAACCTATTCCGGCGTGGTCGCCGGCGAAAAGAGTTAGGCGGAAGCAACATGCACAATTGCCGCAAGACAAAAAAGACGCTGGTGGATTTGGTTTTCAGCGAACCGGAATCCGCTGAACAGCAACTCGCCCAGGGCGCACTGGCCGAAGTCAGAAGCTGCGCGGCGTGTTCGGCGGAATATCACGCGATGCTGGCGACGCTGCGCGCGTTCGATCAGGCGGCGGATGCAGCAATGCCAGAAGAAAGTTATTGGGCGGGATATGAAGCGCGGCTGCGCGTCAAACTTGCCGAACCTGCCGCGTTGAATTTCAGCAAGCGAGCGACGGTTTGGCTGACAGGCTTATTGGCCAGACCTGCGATTCCGGCGACGATTACCGCGCTGATCTTGCTGGCGGCGATTTCGGCGGTTTGGGTTTCTCGGCAAGAAGTGAGCAAGCCGCAAGTGGCCGTGATCGGCACGACGCCGATCCCGTCGTCCTTCCCTGCAATGTCGCCGACTCCGCAAGTCAACACCGTTTTGCCGGAGCTACACTCCACGGTTGCCGTCAAAGTGAAACCGACGCGCCGTCCGCGTTCGGTTGAATCGGCGGGAGAAACAACGCCCGACACCGTGGCCATCTCCGATCCGGCCACGCATTTGGAAAACGCGCAGTTGCTGTTGCGGGCATTTCGCAACGCGCGGGAAGGTCGTAATGCGGGATCGGCGAATCTGGCTTATGAACGACGGCAGGCGCGGAAGCTGGTTTACGCCAACATCCTGCTCCGCCGAGAAGCCGAAGCCAAAGGCAACTTGCCGGTGGAAGAGGCATTGAATAGTTTGGAGCCGTTGTTGCTGGACATCGCCAATCTGCCTGCCAAAGCTTCACGCGGCGATGTGCAAACCATCCGCGAACGCATCCAAAAACAGGAAATCATTGCAACCTTGCAGATTATCGCCACCGGGACGGAACGCTTCGGCGCGCCCGCGCTGGATCAGGAATGAATTTCAAGACAGGAGAAAGAAAAGATGTTGAACTCGATTTTTCGCAAGCACCCATTGCCGCCTCACACCGTGAAACTTTGCGCCTCTTTCGCGTTGCTGGTCATTGCCGCTTTGACGTTGATGTTCAGCCGTCCGACTGACGGTTCGGCGCAATCGCTGGAAAAGCTCAATCGTTTTGTGCAGGGCGCGAAAGCTCCGGACGCCGCCACGCAACTGTTCGCGCAAGGACGCGATTTGTTGCAGGAACGCGAATACGGCGACGCGGCGGATCGTTTCAAACGCTTCCTGACCGAATACCCGCGCCACAAAGATGTAGACGCTGCGCTTTACTGGCTGGCGTATTCACTGACCAAAGTCGAACGCTTTGCCGAAGCCGACCGGCAGATTGAACGGCTGAACCGCGAATTTCCGAAATCGAACTGGCTGGACGACGCGCGTGCTTTGCGCGTGCAAATCGCCGGACAGCAGCGCAACACGCAGGCGATCAACAACGAACTGGACAACGACAAACTGGAAATCAAACTCATCGCCTTGCAAAGCCTGTTTCAGGCCGACCCGGAACGCGGCGCGCAGCTTGTCGCGGACATTCTAAAACCCGGTTCGACGGCCAGTCCCAAAATGAAAGAAACGGCGGTGATGTTGTTGGGACAGCACGGCGGCGCGAAGTCTTTCGACACTCTGCTGGCGCTAGCGCGCGGTGGCGATCCGAAATTGCAAAAGCCCGCGATTTTCTGGCTGGGTCAATCCAAAGACAGCCGCGCGTTGGATGCTTTGCAGGAAATGCTTCAGTCGGCGGATGCGGACGTGGCCAAGTCGGCGCTTTTCGCCATTTCCCAACAAAGCGATGACCGCGCCCGGCAAACCTTGCTCAACGCCGCGCGCAGCGGCCAATCAAAACAGGTTCGCCGCGAAGCAATTTTCTGGCTGGGTCAGCGCGGCGGCGACGGCGCAGTGGATGATCTGTTGCAGATTTATGAAAGCGAGCAGGACGTGGAAATGAAAAAGCAGGTGCTATTTGCCCTCTCGCAGCACAACAGCCCACGCGCCGCCGCCAAGCTCAACGAAATCGCTCGCGCCGGTGGAAATACAGAAGTTCGCAAACAGGCGATTTTCTGGATCGGACAGCGCGGCGATGAACAGACTCTGCAAACGCTCATTCAACTTTACGATTCGGAAAGCGACGCGGCCATCAAGGATCAACTGATCTTCTCTTTCAGCCAATCGAACAAAAAAGCCGCGCTGACCAAGCTGATGCAAATCGCTAAAAGCGATTCATCCACCGAAATGCGCAAGAAAGCCATTTTCTGGCTTGGGCAAAGCAAAGACCCCGAAGCCCGCAAACTGATCGAAGAGCTATTGAGATAAGCTCGACTCATTTTCCATTTTCCAATCG
>CAZRXE010000120.1:0-2983 GCA_964603695.1 uncultured Heliomicrobium sp. | reverse complement strand
AAGGCGCTCGACGCGGCCGAACATGCCGGAACCGACCCGTCGATCTCCCAATTCCACGTGCGCGCCGCGACGGTCGTCAGCGCCGGTGGCGACGAGCACGTCGTGGTTGGCGGCAACACCGGCGGCGGTGTGAACGTGCATGGTTCGCGAGACCGTTCTTTCAACTTCACGCTTGACGGCGTGGACATCAACGAATCGAGTGCGGGCGGATCGAACTTCACGCCGCTGCGTCCGAACCCGGATTCGGTGCAGGAGTTTCAGATTGTCACCAGCAACTTTACGGCGGAACTTGGACGCAGCAGCGGCGCGCAAGTCACATTGGTGACGAAATCCGGCACGAATCAATTGCACGGAAGCGCCTTCGAGTATTACCAAACGCCGCGCTTCAATGCGAAAAGCTACACCGGCAACATCAATAATTTGCCGAAAGACCAGTTCGTGCAGCACATTTTCGGCGGCAGCATCAGCGGCCCGGTTATCAAAGATAAACTGTTTTACTTTGCCAACCTGCAAATGCTGCGGGCGTATGACACGGCTTTGGTGACGCGCACGGTTTACACGCAATCGGTGCGCGACGGAATTTTCCGGTATGTTGTCGGCAGAGCTAACGCGCCGAACGGTTCCGCGACTCCTTCGGTGGATGCCGCCGGAGCGCCGGTGTTGCCGCCTTGTAGCGCGACGGTGACGACGCTGTGCATTGCCACTTACAACATTGCCAACAATCCGGCGGGCATTACACGCGATTCAACCTTGCTGTCGGCAATCAACGCGCAGCCGTTGCCGAACAATTTCAACGCCGGCGATGGATTGAACACTGCTGGATTCAATTTCGGTTCGCCGCAGCACGAAAAGCAGTATGACTTCGTGACGAAGGTGGATTACACGCTCAACGAACGCAACACGATCTACGTGCGTTATGCGCAGGGCGCGCAAAACACGTTTGGTGATTCGGCTAACGGCGGGCGTCCGATCTTTCCGAATTCGCCCAATCTGGTGGACACCTTCCGCAACCCGAAGAATCTGGCGATCAATTACCGCTGGAACCCAACACCGCGTCTGATCAACGAATTCGTTTTGGGATTGAACCGCTTTGCGTTCAGCTTCGATACGCCGCAACCTGACCCGGCGGCCAATTACACTTTCATCAACATCGCTACGCCGAACACCAACTTCATCAGCAACGCGCGCAAACTGAATACCTGGCAGTTCGTTGATAACGTCACGCTGGATTACTCGCCGCACGTGTTCAAGTTCGGAACCAATTTGCGTTTTGGACGCCACACGGATGACCGTTCTTCGGTGGCAGGCATCGGTCTGGAACCTGCTGTCAGCTTCGGCGGCGCGGCGGGCTACACGGGGTTTAACCTGCCTGCGTCCGGCGCGACCAGCATCAATGCCAACGATCTGACCCGGTTGCAAAACACCATCAATGATCAACTAGGGCGAGTGAATGCCGTCTCGCAGGCTTTCGTGACCGACCCCAACAATCCCAGCCAGTTCGCGCCTCTCGGAACGCGCTGGAGCTTCGTGGCGAAATATCCCGAACTGGATTTTTACGCGCAGGACAACTGGCGTCTGCGTCCCAACTTCGTGGTTGATTTGGGCGTGCGTTGGGAAATCAAATTGAATCCGCGTTCGGATGGCCGTCCGATTCTGGTTCCGAATCGCCCGTTCACTTTGGGCAATGCCGGAGCTAGTGACCTGAAGTGGGTTGAGGGCGATCTGTTCAAAAACGATTACGGCGTGATTTTGCCTTCGGTCGGTTTCGCCTGGGATCCGTCCAAGTCCGGCAAGACTTCGATTCGCGGCAATTACCGTATTGCGTCGGATCGTCTGGCGTCGCAATTACTAGGCGCGAACATTTACCAGAACATTCCGGGCAATGCGCTGGGCGCGACGAACACTGCGTTCGGGCAGGGCGGCGGACTCTATCGCAACGTCAATCCCGTGATTGCATCGCTCACACCTTCCTCCACGCCGGATGCTTTGCGCCAACCGGCTGCGTTCGGCGCGGGTTCGATCAATGTGTTCGATCCTGATTTCCAGTTTCCGCAAGTCCATTCCTGGTCGCTCAGCTTCCAGAAAGACATCGCCAAACAGTTTGTGGCTGAAATCAATTACATCGGCAAGCACGGCGTGCATCTGCCCGGCGGATACAACGCCAATCAGGCCAACATCAACGCTAAAGTCGGCGGCCAGAGCGAAAGCTTTTTGGACGCTTTCAATGCCGTTCGCAACAACGCCGCTTATAACAGCCCGCTGATCAACCTGCTCCTGACCGGCAGCGCCACGAACAATGCTGGTACGGCTTTGTTCCGTACCCTAAATCCGACGGGATTGACGCAAGGCAGCGTCGGCGCGTTGGCAGTCAACGTTTCTCAACGTCTGTGCGCGGCGGCGAACGTCACGGCAGGCGTTTGCACCAATGCTAATTTGAATCGCCGTTTGCTGGACGTGAACGGGTTCAGCACGTTGCTGCAAGCGTTTCCGCAATTCACCGGCGGGCTGAACGTGTTCGACAGCAACGATTATTCCAGCTACAACGCGCTGGAATTGATATTGAAGCGTTCGTTCCGCGGCGGAGCCTACTTCCAGGCCAGTTATACCTTGTCGAAATCCCTGGACAATCGTTCGTGGGATCCGACCTTCAGCACGGTTTCGACCGGCGCGGCGCAATCGGCGTCCAGCACGCCTTTCGACAACAACAATCGTCGTCTGAATTATGCGTGGTCGGATTTTGACCGTCGTCACGTGTTGCAAGGGTTGTATGTTTATGAATTGCCGTTTGGCAACGGACGCAGGTTCGGCAGCGGCGTTCCGCGTTACCTGGACGCGGTCATCGGCGGATGGCAGTTGACGGGAACGTTGCAGGTTACGTCCGGTCGTCCTTTCACCGTCTATTCAGGATTGACAACTTTCAGCAACGTCGTCAATTCGTTGGCCGATTGCAGCGGCTGCACGCGCGATATGGGCAAACTGGTGG